>NZ_RZSA01000037.1:0-14018 GCF_003998075.1 Mesorhizobium sp. M2A.F.Ca.ET.037.01.1.1
GATACATGATATATCGAACGCTGAAAAGCAGTCTCAGGCATCGGCTCGCACGCCGCGCGGCGGGGTTCCATGGATCAGCAGTCAAAGAACAATGACAGTATCTTGCGGGGCCGCGCGATGCGCGTCATCCCGGGAGGAATGTGGGGGCATCAAAATGCACCACGCCTGCCGGTCGGCTATCCGCAATATTTCTCACGCGCGCAAGGGTGCCGCACCTGGGATGCGGACGGACGCGAATACATCGATTTCCTCTGCGGTTGGGGGCCGATGATCCTGGGTTATGGCGATGCCGACGTCGAGGCGGCGGCCGGCAGGCAGCGGGAGCTTGGGGATGCGATGAACGGGCCGAGTGAGCGGCTCGTCGAATTGGCGGAACTGATGGTCGAGACTATCCCGCATGCCGACTGGGCGATGTTCTCCAAGAACGGCACCGACGCCACGACCGCCTGCCTGACGATCGCCCGCGCGGGCACCGGGCGCCGCAAGATCCTGGTCGCGCGGGGCGCCTATCATGGCGCCATTCCGTGGTGCTCGCCATCGGTCGCCGGCGTCACCGAGGAAGATCGCGCGCATCTTGTCCATTACGACTACAATGACGTCGAGAGCCTCGAGGCGGCGGCTGAGCAGTGCAGGGGCGATCTCGCGGCGATCCTGGTCTCTGCCTTTAAGCACGACCTTGGCAAGCCGCATGAATTGCCGACCGTGGCGTTCGCGCGAAAGGCGCGCGCGCTCGCCGACAGCGCCGATGCTGCGCTGATCGTCGACGATGTTCGTGCCGGCTTCCGCCTCGATATGGGCGGCAGTTGGGAACCGGTCGGCGTGCGGCCCGATATGGCCGCCTGGAGCAAGGCGATCGCCAACGGCCATGCGATGGCTGCCGTCACCGGCAACGACCGCTTTCGCGAAGGAGCGACACGCATCTTCACCACCGGCTCCTTCTGGACCGCCGGCGTGTCGATGGCGGCGGCGATCGCGACGATCCGGAAGCTCGGCGCCGTCGATGCGGTCGGGCATATGCGGGCCATGGGCCAGCGTTTCCGCGAGGGCCTCGACGCGCAGGCGCGCAAACACGGCGTGCCCTTGCGGCAAAGCGGGCCGGTGCAAATGCCGGTGCTTTTGTTCGAGAACGACGTGGATCGGAAGCTCGGAGAAACGTTCTGCCTGGAAGCACTCGCCGGTGGCGTCTACCTGCATCCGGCGCACACGCTGTTCCTGTCGGCTGCCCACCAGGAGGCGGATATCGACGAGGCGCTGGCGGTGACGGACGAGGCTCTGGCAGCGGTCGCGCGGCTGCAGTCCTGACAAGGCTCAGGGTGCCACGAAACCTTCGTGTCCCTGCAGGAAGCGTAGGAAATCCTCGCCGCCCAGGATGAGGTCCTGCTCCATGGCGGCGCGCGCCTTTTGCGAATTCTTTTCGCGCAGGCCCTCAATTACCGTCAGGTGCTCGGCGGCGCCGACATATTTGTGTCCACCCTCCTTGTAGAACACCGTCAGCATCGGCCCCATCGAAACCCAAAGGCTTTCGATATGCGCGACCAGCATCTCCATGCCTGAGAGCCGATAGACGGTGAAGTGGAAGTCCCGGTTGTAGCGGAATGACAGTTCCGGATCGCTGGCCCGGTCCGCCTTCTCGAACACTTTCTGGATGGCGGTCAGCTTTTCGATGTCATCCCTCGTCGCATTCTGGGCGGCGAGTCCGGCGGCAAGGCCCTCCAGCGACAGCCTTATGGTGCGCACCTCCATGTAACGCGCCAGCGTCAGCGCCGGCACGGTGACGAAGCGGCCCGAGCGCAGTTCCAGGCCGCGTTCACTGACCAGCCGCAGGCAGGCTTCGCGGACAGGGGTGACGCTGGTGCCGAGTTGGTCGGCGAGATCCTGCATCACCAGGCGCTGTCCCGGCCGGAACTGACCCGCGATCAACCCTTCGCGAAGGGCGACATAGGCGCGTGCGGACAGATTGCCTTGCTCAAGCGGCTGAATGTTCACGGCAAAGGTCTCCTCGGCTTTGTTGAGTGGCGTCTTCTGCCGGCGGTGATTCTACAAGATATAACCAATAGACGCTTTTTCTCTCCTTGTATTGTCGGCCTGCTAGAGCCGGATGACGTATCGTTGAATCGTCGCCCTGCACCAACTCTTTGTTGAAGCATGTTCATCTCCGGAAACCGAATCCCACCTTTTGCTGCACTGAACTGCGGTTCGGGATCATGCTCTAAGCGAGCAGGGATTGCGCAACGCTTTCGACCCCCGCCGCGTCGAGCTTGTAGTGACGGTAGAGATGGGTCGGCGGGGCGATCAGGCTGTACTCGTCCTTGATGCCATGACGGACGAGCCGTGCGCCGCCGCCTTCCTCGGCTAGCACTTCGGCGACGGCGCCACCCAGCCCGCCGAGGATATTGTGCTCCTCGACGGTCAGGATGATGCGCGACTTGCGTGCCGCCTGCATCAGCACCACGCGGTCGAGCGGCTTGATAGTGTGCATGTCGATGAGGCCGACGGAGTGACCCTTGCCGTTTAGCGATTCCATGGCTTGCTTGGCCGAATGCACTGCCATGCCGCAGGCTATGAAGGTGAGATCGCTACCGATGCCGTGGACCACGGCCTTACCGAATTCGAACGGCTCGTCACCGGCATAGACGACCGGATCGTGGCCGCGCGAGATGCGGAAATAGATCGGCTGCGGATGATTGACCGAAGCGCGCAGCGCCGCGGCGAATTGCGGGCCGTCCGCAGTCGAGACGACGGTGAGGTCGGCAATCGAGCGCATGATGGCGATGTCTTCCGTCGCATGGTGCGAGGTGCCGTAGAAGCCGAGCGAGATGCCGGTGTGGTGGCCGATCAGGCGGACCGGCTGCGCGCAATACGCTACGTCCATGCGGATCTGCTCGCAGCAGAGCAGCGCCAGGAAGGAGGCGAAGGTGGCGACATAGGGTATGACGCCGGTCGTCGCCATGCCGGCCGCGGCCGAGACCATGTTCTGCTCAGAGATGCCGAATTGCGTGAAGCGCGCGGGAAAGCGCTGCGCGAAGCCGACGAGCCCGTTGGAATGCTGCAGGTCGGCGGTGCCGGCGACGACCGGATGGCCGGCCTCGGCGAGTTCGATCAGCGTGTTGGCTAAGGTCGCAAGCGAGGGCGCGCGGTTGTTGAGCTCGCGATACTGCCAGCTGTCGGGATGCAAGACAGCGCTCATTCCGCACCTTCCTGGATCATGTCGCGGGCGCGCGCTTCGTCTTCCGGCGCGAGATAGCCCAGGTGCCAGCCGGGTTCGGTTTCCATGTAATCGATGCCTTTCCCCTTGACCGTTCTGGCGATGATGCAGCAGGGCTTTTCGCGGGCAGTGTCGGTCTTAACCTTCCGCAGCAGGTTGGCGAGCGCCACGACGTCGTGACCGTCCACCTCATGAACCTCCCAACCGAAGGCGCGCCACTTCTCGTCCAGCGGCTCGACCGCCGCGACGTCGTCGACCTTGCCGTCGAGTTGGTAGCCGTTGCGGTCGATGATCGCGACAAGCTTGCTCAGGCGATGTGTGGCGGCGCTGATCGCGGCCTCCCACACCTGGCCCTCCTGCATCTCGCCGTCGCCGAGCAGGACGAAGACGTTGAAGTCCTTTCTGTGGAAACGGGCGCCCAGCGCCATGCCGACGCCGTTGGACAGGGCATGGCCGATCGAACCGGAGCTGAAGTCGACACCGGGCACTTTGCGCATATCGGGGTGATCGCCGAGCGGGCTGCCGAGGCGGGTGTAATCGTCGAGCCAGGAACGGTCGAAGAAATCGAGGTCGGCAAGGATCGGAAACTGCCCGACAGCCGCATGGCCCTTTCCCATCAGGAAGCGGTCGCGGTCCGGCCAGTCCGGCTCGCCGCGGCGGATACGCATCGTGTCGTAATAGAGCGTCGAGAAGATCTCGGCGCAAGAGAAGACGGACGAGTAGTGGCCGACCTTGGCGATTGAAATCAGCCTGATCGTCTCCAGCCGCACGAAGCGCGCGCGCTCGCGCAGGCGATCAGCCTGTTCGTCCGATATCGCGTCCGTGCCGCTGTTGCTCGGCCATCGGCTCGCACCTGAGGACGTCATGCCAGTCTCCTCCGTTTCCCTGTATCGACTCTCGACAACTTATAAGTTATAAGATATCTGGTTGAGCCGCAAGAGCAATCATCCGACTATAGGGAACAGGAATGCTGCACAACTCTGCTCGGGCCCTTGACATGAGCCTGCATCTGCATTCGCAGACGGACCCGCGGCGGCACGAGCAGGATGGACCGCTGATCATCTCAGGCGGCGACGGCGTTTATGTCAGCGACGATGCCGGAAACCGCTATATCGAAGGCATGGCCGGCCTGTGGACGGCGTCGCTCGGTTTCAACGATCAGAGGTTGGCCGCCGCTGCGGCCGTCCAATTCGCCAAGCTCGCCAATTACCATACCTTCAACCATCGTTCAAACGAGCCCTGCATCGACCTGATCGAGCAGCTTGCGGCGGTCTCGCCAATTCCAGACTGCCGGATATTCCTCGCCAATTCCGGGTCGGAAGCCAACGATTCCATGATCAAGCTCGCCTGGTATTATCAGGCCGCGCGCGGCAAGCCGGAGAAGCGGCGCATCATCAGCCGCAACGGCGCTTTCCATGGCAGCACGGTGATGGGCGCGGTGCTGAGCGGCCTGCCGCATATGCACCGTTCGTTCGGCATGAACACCGACGACATCCTTTTTGCAGGCAAGCCGCATTTCTATCGAGAAGGGCGGGAAGGCGAGAGCGAGGAGGCGTTCGCCGACCGGCTGATCGCCGAGCTCGAGGCGATGCTCCTGGCGGCCGGGCCAGAAACGATCGCAGCCATGATCGCAGAGCCGGTGATGGGAGCGGGCGGGGTGATCGTCCCCCCGCAAAGTTATTTCCCCAAGCTGCGCGCGTTGCTCGATAGATATGACATCCTGCTTCTGGCCGACGAAGTCGTCTGCGGCTTTGGCAGGACGGGCAACTGGTTCGGCAGCGAGACTTTTGGTTTCAAGCCGGACATGTTCTCCGTCGCCAAGGGTCTGTCCTCGGGCTATCTGCCGATCGCAGCGGTGGTTGTGTCGGATACGCTCTATCAGGCGATCGCCGACGAGGGACACCGCAACGGCGTCTTCGGGCACGGCTTCACCTATTCGGGCCATCCCGTCACCTCGGCGGTCGCTGCCGCAGCGTTGCGCATTTACCACGAGATGGATGTCGCCGGCCGTGCCCGGAAACTGGGCGCGCAGATGCTGGGAGCGCTGCGCAACGCGCTCGCCGACCATCCAATGGTCGGCGAGATACGCGGCGTCGGCCTGCTTGCCGGCGTCGAGCTTGTCGCCGACCGGCGCACGAAACAGGGTTTTCCTACCGAGGCCAGGGTTGGCGCGCAAGTCGAGCGCGCCTCCCGGCAACGCGGCATCATCCTGCGCAACATGGGTGACGTGCTGGCGCTTTGCCCGCCTTACATCATCGAGCCGGACCAGATCGACGAACTCGTCGGCGCGCTTTTCCTCGCCATCGAAGACACAAGGGAGAGCCTCTCGCTTTGAGGCTTGGCTGCCATGACAATCACCACAGACAGGACAAAAGCATGCATCCCGAAGTCGTAGCTTTTCATCACGGCAAGTGGGGCCGGCGCGCCGGCACGACGCTCGAATTTCGCAATCCCGGCCCGACGACCTCAGCAGCGGGAGCGTCGGGCTTTGGGCCAGACAGCAGGTTGCCGACTCCTTCAACCATCACGGGCGAACCTGCTCCTGCTTCCTTGACGGATAATTTATAAGATGTAAGTTGTAAGAAGAATGATGTGCCGCCATCCGCAAAGTCCCTTGGCGATTGGAGGGGGACAAGCTCAGAGAGAGGGGCCGGCGCGACGCCTTTGTGCACTATGCGCTGACCTCAGGCGTCGGACATGGACGGGGGATCGTTTGGACAAGGCATTACAGGTCATTGCTACGCCCCGCTTCCTGCTTAATGTGACCATCCTGGGCGTATTCCTCATCCTGGTCGGAACAGCGGTCGCATTGTTCGGGACGAGCGCCAGCAAGCTGACTTACGTCAATGCGCTAGTCAGCCTGATCGCCGTTCTGGGCTTGACCGTATACAGCGGAAATTCCGGCATCCTGTCCTTCGGCCACGTTGGCTTCATGGCGCTTGGCGCCCAGATTTCCGCCAGCCTGACAATACCGCCCGCACTTAAGGCCAGCGCGCTTCCTTTGCTGCCTTCGTTCATACAGCAGAGCCAGTTCGGCCTCCTGTCGGCCACGGTCATGACGCTGGTCATCGTAGGAATTGTTGCCGCCGTTGTGGCGATCCCCATCGCAAAGCTGGGTGGAGCCTCCGGCGCGATCGGCACGCTGGGCTTTCTCATCATCGTCAATTCGCTGATTGTCGGCGCGCAAGGCATCACACGCGGCAGCCAGGCAATGTACGGCATCGCGCCGCTTGCGAGCGTCGGTGTAGCCACGGCGCTTGCGCTTTGCGCGCTTTTTGTCGCGCGGGCCTATCGGGATGCGATAGCCGGCCTGCTGTTACGATCCAGCCGGGAGGACGAGGCAGCCGCCTATGCGATCGGCGTGGACGTCGTGCGTCAACGGCAACTGGCCTTCATCGTCAGCGCGATCATCACCGCGTTGGCGGGAGTCGTGCTGGCCCACTCCCTTACCGTCTTCTCGGCCAAGGTCTTCTATCTGGAAATGACGTTCTCTCTGATCGTCATGTATGTCGTGGGTGGTGCCGGCAGCGTCACCGGCGCCGTAGTCGGGGTCACAGTCGTCACTCTGCTTGTCGAGATACTGCGTCGCCTGGAACCCGGCGTTACGATCGGTCCGATCCATCTGCCCCAGATATTCGGCCTGACGGTGGTCGGCCTGAGCGTTGCCATCCTGGTGATCCTGCTGGTGCGGCGCCAGGGGCTTGTCGGCCACGCGGAAGTCGAGGATCTGTTCCTGTCACGCCGATTGCGGAACCAGGGAATGGGCGCGCTGCCGTCCGACAAGCCAGAGCCTTCGTCGCTCTCGGCCAGAGAGTTGAGCAAGTCCTATGGCGGTGTCCGGGCGCTCGATGGCGTCACCCTGACGCTTGCGTCGGGGCAGGTCCTGGGTTTGATCGGCCCGAATGGCTCGGGTAAGACGACGCTTCTCGGCTGTCTGGCCGGCACCCTTGTGCCGAGCGGTGGGACCATCGTGCTCGCTGGCCAGGATATATCAGGCTATTCGTCCTTCCGCATCGCGCGTCTCGGCGTCGGGCGCACCTTCCAGACGGTCCGTCTTTTCGGTCGCCTAACGGTGCTCGAAAACGTCAAAGCCGCGCTTGCGCAGAAGTTCGCCGATCTTGGTCATGCCGAACTCGAACGGATGGCCGTCGGTCTGCTTGAAGCGCTCGGCATCGCCGATATGCAAAACCGGCCCGCCAACGAACTCGCCTATGGCCTGCAGCGACGTCTGGAAATTGCCAGGGCACTGGCGACCAATCCGCGGTTCATGCTTCTGGACGAGCCTGCCGCGGGAATGAACGAGGGCGAGACGCGGGAACTGCTCGCGACGCTACGCAAGGTGGTGCGGGAGCGCGGCATCGGGCTGCTGATCGTCGACCACGACATGGCTCTCATCATGGAGCTCTGCGACCGCGTGGCCGTGCTGAACAAGGGGCAGTTGATCGCCGAGGGCGAGCCGGACGCCGTGTGGGCGGACCCTGCTGTGCGCGAGGCCTATATCGGCAGGCGATCTGCCAAGAAGGACTGGAATATCCAAGACAAGGGTGTTGGCAACAAGGAGGAAAGCAATGCTTAAGGCAAAGGGTTTGGCGGTAGCTATGCTTGTGGGATTGATGGGCGGTTCGGCGTTGGCCGACGACATCAAGATCGGGGTCGTGGGAGGGCAGACCGGCGCGTTGGCGATCTTCGATCAACCGCTACTGCTGGGTGCCCAGCTGGCCGCTAAGAAAATCAACGCGGCGGGTGGCATCGAGGGCAAGACAATCCAGATTCTCGCACGGGACACGCGCTCCGAGACCAGCGAAGCGGCCGTCATGGCGCAGGAACTGGTCAGCGAAGGAGTCAACGTGCTGGTGACACCGGCGGATGGCGACCCGACCATTGCCGCCGGCCAGGTAGGCCAGGCGGCCGATGTGCTGACCATCTCAGGCACCGCGACGCCGCCGATCCTGCCGGGCATGGTCGGCGATCATCTTTATCTCAATGCCGTACCTGACAGCATCCAGGCGGCTGTGCTCGGCAAATATGCGGCAAAGACCGCCGGGTACAAGACCGCGGCGATTCTCCTTTCGCCCGACAGTCCATATACCGACAAGCTGCCCAAATATTTCGGCCAGGTGTTCGAGAAATACGGCGGCAAGGTCGTCTCGACCATCCAATACAAGATGGGCCAGCAGGACTTCACCGTCGAGGTAAGCAAGATCAAGGAACTCAATCCTGCTCCAGATGTGATCATGACGTCGGCATATGAGCCCGACTTCCCCGCACTTCTGCAGCAATTGCGGGCGGCAGGCGTGGACACGCCCGTACTGGGCTCCGACGGGATCGATACTCAGACGGTAGTGGATCTCGGCAAGGTGTCGGAAGGGGTCATCTATTCGGCGAGCGGCTTCCCGTTGCCGGGCAGCCGCCTGGAAGCCTTCAACAAGGAATTCCAGACGGAATACGGCTATCCCACCGATACCGTGACGAGCGCTGTCGGTTACGATCTGATCGAGATTATCAAGGCGGCCGTCGAACGCGCCAACGGCAAACTGGACGGCCCATCCCTGATAGCGGGCATGGAGACTATCGAGAACCTGCCGGTGACGACGGGCACCATCACCTACAAGGGAACGAACAGGGTTCCCTTGCGGACCGTGTTCCTGGTGAAGGTGACCAGTGGTCACAAGGAACTCGTGGTCGACGAGACGCCCGCGCTCGAAGACATCCCAGCTCCCTGAAGATGTCTGAAGGCGGAGACCCATGATGAGAACACTTCTTAAGGTTCAGAGGTTGTGCGTGTCCTACGGCGCGGTGCAAGCCGTGCGGGGTATCGATCTCGAGGTCCTGACCGGACAGATCGTTACGCTCCTCGGGGCGAACGGTGCGGGCAAAAGTTCCGTGCTTGGCGCCTGCATGGGTCTCGTGGCGCTCGCCTCTGGGTCGGTGACCTTCCGGGACGAGGACATCTCCCGGAAGGGCACCGAGCAGATCGTGCACCGCGGAATGACGTTGACGCCGGAGGGACGGTTCGTTTTTCCGCAGCTCACGGTGCATGAAAATCTGCTGATTGGCGCGGCGGGAACCTCCGCGTTGCGCTCGCGCACGCAGCAGAACGTCGAGAAGAATTTCGATCTTTTTCCGCGTTTGCGCGAAAGAAGCAGTCAAGTTGCCGGCACGCTCTCTGGCGGCGAACAACAGATGCTCGCGATCGCGCGCTCTCTGATGTCCGAGCCAGAACTGCTTCTGCTCGACGAGCCATCGCTTGGCCTCGCGCCCAACATCGTCGATCAGATCTTCGACCTCATCGTCTCGCTCAACAAGTCGGGCACGACCATCCTGCTCGTCGAACAGAATGCCGAATTGTCGCTGGACATTTCCGACGCGGCCTATCTCATGCAGGCGGGTGTCATGGTCAAGCATGGCACAAGCGAGAGTATGCGAGAAAGCGGCGACATCCATGCCATGTACATGGGAGTGTGAGCCTTGGAATATTTCTTCCAACAGGTGCTGAATTCGCTCGCCCTCGGCGGAACCTACGCCTTGGTGGGAATCGGTCTCGCCATGATCTTTTCCGTACTTGGCCTGATCAACTTCGCCCATGGCGAGTTGATGACCATCATGGGTTACGCTCTCTTCTACTGCCTGTCGTCGGGCATGCCCTTCGCGCTCGCATTCGTGGCCGCCCTCGCGGTAACGGTCATCGCGGCCTTAGTAATGGAGATCGTCGCGTTCAGGTCAGTTCGCAATGCCGACATCGTGGTCATGCTGCTGACAAGCTTCGCAGTAAGTTCCATCCTGCACGTGCTGTTCCAGAATGTCCTTGGCGCCCGCCCGAAAGCGATCGCCGTGCCCGAGAGCCTGACAGGGGCCATTACGCTCGGAAGCTTCCATTTCGGCAAGGTGCCGATGTTTTCAATCCTCACCAGTGCCTTATCGCTGGCACTCTTGACGCTTTTCCTCAAGCGGTCGGTCGTGGGTATAGCCATGCGCGCCGCGGCGCAGAATTTCAGAGTTACGCGGCTGATGGGCGTCAACGCCAATCTCGTCATCCTGCTCGCATTCGGGCTCTCCGGATTGCTGGCGGGAATAGCCGGGGTGCTCTGGATATTCCAACGCGGATCGGTCGATCCGGCAATGGGAAGCATGCCGGTCATCAAAGCCTTCATCGCGGTTGTGCTGGGAGGGCTCGGCAGTCTGCCCGGGGCGGCCGTGGGCGGTCTCATCCTGGGGGCTCTGGAGGTGTTTCTTCGCGCCTACCTGCCGGAGGCGGTGCTGCCATACCGGGATGCCATCAGCCTCTCCATCATTATCGGCATTTTCACCATCGTTCCGCATGGCCTGTTCGGCCGCAGGGAAGCCGTCCGGTGAGGGCCGCCATGGGGGCTGCGGACGATTCAGGCGGAAACCACACAAAGACGATAGGGGCCGGCAATGACCGATCTTGCATACGGTAGCATTGGCGAAATGCGCATCTATCCGCTGTACTGCGGCGGTGACATGACTGATTGGGCCGTGTTCGATCCGTTCGATCCCCGCGCCGGCCAGAAGGTCTTCAACCCTTATTTCGTCTACGTCATTACGCATCCGGAGGGCAATGTGCTGTTCGACAGTGGCGCGCATCCGACGCTGAGAACCGATCCGCATTCCAGGCTTGGGGCCGCGGCCGATTCTTTTCAAGTCGTTATGACCGAGGAGGATTGGCTTGTTCCCCGGCTGGCAAGCATTGGTATGAGTACGTCGGACATCTCGCACGTGGTTCAGTCCCATCTCCATTTTGATCATGCTGGTGGGTTGGAGTGGCTTACCCATGCCAAGGTTTATGTCCAGCGCGACGAGCTTGCCTTCGCCCGCAATCCACCACGGTATCAACGTGAGATATTCGTGCAGAAGGATTTGAACCACCCCATCGATTGGATCGAGCTTGATGGCGAGTTCGACCTGTTCGGTGATGGTTTGCTGCGGATTTTTCCGACACCGGGGCATACGAAAGGCCATCAATCGCTTCTCGTTCACCTCAGATCGAGGCCGGTGTTCCTTCTTGGTGACGCAGCCTATCTGGTATCAAAGATGCGCGAACGATTGGTTCCGGCCGTCGCCTGGAGCCCCGACGCATTCATGTCCACTTGGGATCTCGTGGAAGAAATCGAGCGCTCACAGAATGCCCTGCTGGTGGCGACGCACGAGCTCGACTATGAAACGTCGGTTCCCATGGCGCCGGCGCGCTGGTACGCCTAGGGACTGGGCTTGGCTAATGGTTCAAATCCGCGCGGCTGAGTCCCCTCATCAGGCCGCACCCGCCGCGACCGTGACAAAGGCGGGGCGGCTAGAATTTTCGGCGCGTTGCTACTCAGGCCAACATCTCGTTGTGTCGCTCCAATTGCAGGCGGGTGCGGCGGATATGGCCGCCGAGGATAAATCCAGACTGTTCGCCGTCGCGCTGTTAAGTGCCTCGAGGATCAGGCGGTGCTCGTGATGTACCGCCGCCATGCCAGCCGAGCCCACCGAAGCAGCGAAAGCGTGGGGGTATTGCGGGGTGGTGTTCCAGAGTTTGTGGATCATCTGGGCGAGCTGGGGCATGTGCGCGCCTTCATAGCTCAGGAACTCGCGGTCGAGCTGCAGGAACTCGTCGATGCTGCCGGCGGCTTCGATGCACAAGAAGACGTCTTCCGGACGCACAAGCGTTTCGGGCGAGAGGTTCGCGCTGCTTTCGGAAAGCGCCAGCGGCTCCAGCCGTTCGCGGATCTTGTAGATCTCGATGCATTCGGCACGGTCGAGCTTGGAAATCCAGGCACTGCTGTTGGGCACGAGGATGACCTGCCCCTAGCTTCCCAGCTGCCGCAGCGCCTCGCGCACGGGGGTGCTGCTGACGCCGTATTCCTCAGCGAGCTCCTCCTGGCGCACACGGCTGCCCGGCCGCAACCGCCCCGACAAGATAGCGTCGCGCAGCGCATCGGTGACGCGGCTGCATCGGCGCGCAAGTGGGAATCGGCACGAACCATCCGCTCACAGATGAGGTCTGGCGGGATGCCAAAGCCGGCGGTCCGTTCCGCGCTCATAGCCTTTGCCGGCTGGGAAGGAGACCAGCTCGAGCTGCATGCCCCAGGGGCTCAGGAAATAGACCCAGCTCTGGCCGGCGCTCGGCCCCCCGGTGCGCACTGTCGGCTCGCCGAGCACACGGACGCCCCGCGCCTTAAGATAGGCGATCGCCGCGTCGATGTCGTCGACATAGAAGGCGAGATGATGACCGCCGACGTCGCTGTTGCGGGGCTGCGTGGCATTCCGGTCCGGAGCGGAATATTCGAAGATCTCGAAATTGGAACCGTGACGGCAGCGCAGGAATTTGAGCTGCTTCATCACGGCCCGGGGATGGACATTGAGATGGGTCTGCATCCAGTCCCCATCGGACTGGAAAGCCCCAAGTTCGTAAAATGGCTCGCAGCCGATAATTTCGACGAAGAAATAGACGGCTTCGTCGAGGTCGGGAACGGTGAAGCCAATATGATCGGTGCCGCGCAGCCCTGGAAGGCCGTTGCCGGCATGGTTGGGATCGTCAAGCATTTGTGGCCCGCATATTGTCGTAGGACTGTATACAATGCGAAGCGGTTGGCAAAGCGCTTTAACTGTTCTGGCGAAATATTTCCCCAGATTGTATCCAATAATAGATTTGGCAGAGGTGGAGGATTTCATGACAGACAGAACCGCTCACGATCCGGCGTTGGGTATCGCCTACGTCAACGGCAGCTATATGCCGCTGGCCGAAGCGGCCATTCCGCTCACCGACCGTGGCTTCGTGCGATCCGATGCGACCTATGACGTCACCCATGTCTGGAAGGGTCGCTTCTTCAGGCTCGACGATCATATCGAGCGCTTCCTGGCTTCCATGCGCGGCCTGCGCATGAGCCTGCCGCTGTCGAAGGCCGAGATGGCCGATGTCCTCATCGAGTGCGTGCGCCGCACCGGACTTCGCGACGCCTATGTGCAGATGACCTGCACGCGCGGCGTGCCGCCGGCAGGCACGCGCGATCCACGGCTTTGCCAGAACCGGTTCTATGCCTTCGCGCAGCCTTTCGTCTGGATCGCCAATGACGAGCAGCGCTGCGACGGGCTGAAGATGGTGGTGAGCTCGGTGCAGCGCATCCCTCCCGAATCGCTCGATCCGCGCATCAAGAATTTCCACTGGCTCGATCTCACCATGGGCATCTTCGAGGCCTACGACAAGGACGCCATCGTCGCTGTGCTCAATGACGGCAAGGGCAACGTCACAGAAGGCGCGGGCTTCAACGTCTTTTCGGTGAAGGGCAACGTCATCACGACACCGGACCGTGGCGTCTTCGAGGGCATGACGCGCCGCACGGTGATCGAGTTGGCCGCCGAAGCAGGCGTCACCTGCGAGGTGCGGCCGCTGCCGATCGAGGAACTGCGCGACGCCGACGAGATCTTCATCTCAAGCTCCGCCGGCGGCATCATGCCGGTGACGGTGCTCGATGGCCGCATCTACGGCAACGGCAAGCCCGGACCGATCACCAACCGCATCCACGATCTTTACTGGGCAGCGCACAGGGCCGGTCCGCTTTGCACGCCGGTCAGCTACGAGACAGTCGCATGAGCACGGAAACACAACGCGTCTTCCTGGTGACCGGCGGCACGCGCGGCATCGGCGCGGCCTGCGTCGAGCGGCTGGCGGCGGATGGCGCGCGGGTCGTCTTCACCGGGCGCGACCAGACGGCCGCCGATGATGTGATCGCCGCGGTTCCCGGCGCCGTCTTCGCCGCCGGCGACGCGACCAGCGAGGCCGACTGCAAGCGCGCGATCGAGGTCGCGCTGGAGC
>NZ_RZSA01000380.1:0-5704 GCF_003998075.1 Mesorhizobium sp. M2A.F.Ca.ET.037.01.1.1
GGCTGCCCTGGCCCGGACGAAAGATGCAGCCATGAAGATCGATGTCGCCGTAGCGGTCCTTGTGAAGATTGACGCTGCGCAGCCGTGCTGCCTGCGTCAGCATGCGCATGGCGCTGGAACCGCTCGACGGCTCCCAGCCCAGTTCAACGAACACGCCCAGGGCATCGCCCAGCCGGTTCCGCGGGACCACGATATCGAGGTCGTGGAACGAGCGTCCACCCCGTCCAACGGGATCAGCGGCACGCGCGGCTCCCTTGATGAGCATCATCGGCACGTCCGCCACAGCCAGCGCCGCGAATGCCGGTTGGCATTCTCTCATCAGAAGCATGGTTCGCGTCCATAGCATCCGTTGAAGCCCGGCAAGCCTCGGCGCATCCGGCAGATCCCTCAAACCAGGCCCAAGCCTGTTCCAGGCGGCGAGAATCAGCCGCTGCTCGCTGAACGTGCAGTCGTTCAGGTCGTGCGTGCCGATCCAGGCGCGCAGTTCCCTTTCGGCCGCCACCGGATCGACGTGCACGGCGGCCAGCAGGAGGCGCTCGTGATCGCCAGCGGGCCAGGCGCGATCAAGAGACGGGTACCAGAGAGGCCAATTCATTGCCCCCCTCTTTCTCCATCATCATCACCCCTCTTGGCCCTGAGCGCCCGGCGTGCGATTTCAAGAAAGTCGGATGCCATGCCGGCCGGTGCGCTGCCGGCGACGGCTACCCTTCTGGACAACGTGCCTGGTCGAATACGACGTCGATGAACCGTCTCGTCCAGCATGGTCATTTTCATGCCCGCGGCGATGGCCCTGCGGTACCAATCTATAAAGTACCCCGTGCGCAAGCTTTCGTCGAACGGGATGCCGAGCCGTTCGACAGCACTTCGCCGAACGGCAAGCGAACTCAGGAGGTAGCCCGGGTAGCGGCCTTTCTTATAGTGGAGAGAGACAAAGGCTTCGGAGGGGTAGTCCGGGCTCTCGAAGGTTTCGCTGTGGCCGAACACTGCATCCAGTGAGGGATCGGAGTCGAGCCTGGCCCGCTGCAGCGCGAGCTTGTCGGGCATCCAGAGGTCGTCGGCATCGAGGAACGCAAGAACCGCGCCCTGGGCGGCCTTTATGCCGACATTGAATGCGGACGGCGCTCCCCCGTTGACCTTCCTGACTATGCGCGGATGCAAAGCGTGGCCCTGAGCGACCTCGACCGTGCGGTCGCTCGAACCGTCATCGACGACGATGACTTCCCGCGGCGAATGGTCATTCTGCTCCGCGATGCTGTCGAGCGTCTCATGAAGCGTGGCGGACGCGTTCCACGCTGGAATGATGACGCTGAAAAACGGCGTTTCCACTCACTCCTCCATCAGATGCTTGAACGGAGGCAACGGCCTTGCGTTGCCGCTCTTGCGCCGACGCATGAGCGACTGCATCAGGGCGCGGTTGAAGTCGCGCTTCTCCTCTGCCGTGTAGGTGCTTGTCATCGACTCTGCATGCCGACGGTAGCACAGGGTCACCGCGTTGAGGATCGTCATCGGAATTTCGGCTTCGCGGATCCGGAGCATGAGGTCGACATCTTCGGAATAAAGGAAGTTCTCGTCGAACATCCCGACCCGGTCGAAAACTGTCCGGCGATAGAGGGTCGCACCCAAATGAACATGGAAAAGTTCATCTGTTATCGCCGCCGGATCGGGTGCGGGGGCATCCGTCATTTGCCGGTTGAAATAGCTGACGAAGCCGGAAACGACATCCATATGAGGCGTTCGGGCAAAGCGTGCGAGATGCAGCGAGAGCTTGTCGGCCGGCCAGAGGTCATCGCAATCCAGGAAGCCGATGAACTCGCCGCCGGCGATCCTCAGGCCGACATTTCGCGCGGGTCCCGGGCCGCGCCGCGGCCCGTCGAGGACGCGGATCGCCGGGAAACGCGAAGCCAGGGTCTCGACGATCTCGCGCGAGCGGTCGGTCGAGCCGTCGTCGACAACCAGGATTTCCTGCACCGGCCACGCTTGGTCGAGTATGGTTTTCAGGGCGTCGGCGATGTATTTCTCGCCGTTTCGCACCGGCATGATGACGCTGATCGTTGGGCTGTCGCTCATGCTCTGAGTTCCCGCACGAACCCTCGCAGCACGGTTGCCGCCTCCATCGGATCGTTGCCGATCAGGAACTCGTGGCATGGAAGCGAGCGCGACAGGCTGGCGGCCTGCTGGAATATCTCGTTATGGCCGGTCCGCAAGATCTTCGACGTGCTTGGCGAGAGCGCACGGATCATATCGAACCGTGAAGCGGAACGGATTGTCGAAGCATCCTCGCCGGTGAGCTTGCAGGAGACAAGAGCTTTCACCGCGATTTGCGGGACCAGCGCATCCGGTATCGTCGTGCTGATCGGGACGAGCGCCTTTTCCCCCGGGCGACGGTCCCGGTTCACTGCTTGCGCGGCAAGCCCGCTGAAGAGGATCTCCGCCATCCCGGTGAGTTTCATGGTGTCGAAGAGCGAGTGGCTTCGCCAGTCTGCCCCAGACTGCGACACCAGCACAATATCATCGCCCGTGGTCTGCATCCCCGCGGAAATTGCGGCAGCCGTCAGCGTCGATTTGCCGGAACCTCCCGGACCGGCGAGCATCACGCCCACGCCATCTTCGCCGACAACGGCGGAATGAAGCATCGCGTGCCCCGTGGCCAACGCGCCCCAATGGATGTGGTGGCGCAGCGGAGACCCGTATTCCCAGACCGGCAGCCGGGCAGCGGCTCCCACCCAATAGACGCCGGTGCCGGCGGACAGGTCGTGCAGATGCCAGATTCCGCGGCTCTCGTCGGATACGATTGCGACGCCGGCCTCGCTGTCCCATACGGTCCGGGTGACGGCATCGGCCTCGTCGGCTTCAAAGGGCCATTCGGCGGGCGGAGCCGGAAAGCCGTCGTCCTCATGCGAGACGGCATAGACAGTGATCGAGCGGTCTTCCGCAGTGGCTCCCGTTGTTTGCGCATGACGCAGAACCGGCAGGATGACCGGATCGAGCGCGGTTCCGCATGTGCGCAGCCGCAGCGTCAACCCGCCAAGGCGAAAGCGATGCTCAGCGCCGGATTCGTACCACCGGAAACTCGCGTCGGCAATGACGCGGCGGACGAATGCTGCAGGCGCCGTACGGGGATCGACGGCGGCTCGGACCATTCGGATCAGCTGTCCCCCAGCTCCCGCCGCAGCGGCCATCCACCGCCCGGATCCACGTCATGGATGGGGTCGAGGACAATCAGCTCCTGCAAGTCCGTGTGAATCTCCAGCTCCGGCCTCATGAAGGATGCGCGGCTGGAAATGTCGGGCAGCTTGGGCAATTCGATCGGCGAGGCCGGCAGAAGTATGCCTTCCTCCGCGAGGAGGTCGAGGAAGCCTCGCACCGAGGCAATGTCATCGTCGTCCAAGTCGGGATAACCCGTCCTCAACGCCGTCTCGATCATGGTGGGATCGACAGGCTTACGCAACATCTCCCAGATGAGCTGCGCGCTCCCCTTCATGCCGTAATACTTGCCGGTCGCAAAGTTCACCGCGACGACTTCACCGTCGAAGATCTCGCTCGACAAATTTGTTTCGTCTAAGACGACGCCCAACATCATTCCGCCCTTTGCCCCTAAATGGCGGGGTGATACACCAAGGGGCCGCGTGGGGGAAGTGTTCCTTGGTCAAAGATTTGCAGCGCTTCATTCGAAGCAACCCAACTGAATTCGCAGATTGGCTGAGGAACGCCGTGGCGCAAAAGCGGAGTCTTCAATGGAATTCCACACCCGGCCGAGCGGCCGTCGCGCATGGTCGTGAGCCGGCATGAGAGAGCTGAACCGTGAAAAGGACCGCCATTCCCCCGGGAGCGGTGACGGCTTCTGCGTCATGCCGTGGATTAATCTGCATGTCGCGACCGATGGCGCGATCTCGCCTTGCTGCGAGTTCGACGGATCAATAGGCCACGTGCGGAAAGAAGGCCTGAAGGGAGCCTGGAGCAGCGAGGCGCTGCAGCAGATACGACATCGGTTTGCACGGCAGGAACCGGTTGGGCAGTGCTGGAAATGTTTCGACCGTGACGAAAGAGAGGGGGACAGCCTGCGCCAGCAGATGAATCGCCAGTTCAGCGCATGGCACCGGCGGCTTGCGTCCGCGGATGAACCCTTCGCGGCCGCGCCGGCATCGCCGGCGGCGCTCGATGTCAGGTTCTCGAACCTGTGCAATTTCAAGTGCCGAAGCTGCTGGCACGGCGCCAGTTCGAAGTGGTTCACCGATGGCCGCGCCATCGGCGTCACCGCGGGTGACAAAGCCGAGATCAAGAGCTTCGCCTCGGCCACCGAGATGATGGACCAGATGTCGGGCTGGATCGACAATATCGAGTCGATCTACTTCGCTGGCGGCGAACCGCTTTTGACGGAAGAGCACTATCGGTTGCTGGATGCTCTGATCGAGGCAGGACGAACCCATGTCAGCCTGCGCTATAATACGAACATGTCCGTCACGGGCTTGGGCGGAAGATCGATATTCCAGCTGTGGAACGCATTTGAGAATGTCAGTGTCCAAGCAAGTGTCGACGACACTGGTGCCCGCGGTGCCCTTATTCGGCACGGTTTCGACTGGCCGCTATTCGTCGACAACATCATCCGGCTGCGACGGGAATGTCCGGGCGTGGACTTGGAGTTCGGCATAACCGTTTCCGCTTTGAACGTCAGCACTTTGGTCGAGCTTCTGGATGCCTTGCGGCACGAGTGCGAGGCCAGGGCATCCGAGATCCACATGCACTCTCTGCAAGAGCCGAAATTCATGCGCACGCAGGTGCTTCCGCAGAGGCAAAAAAGCAAGATCGAGCAAAAGTTGCGTTCCTTCCTGGCGCAGTCGGAACCAGGCGCCGGTGCCGAACAAATGCAACGCTACGTGAATGGCGTCATTGGCTATATGCGGTCAGAGGATCTGGCGTCCGAGCTGCCAAGGCTGGCAAAGCGCATGGACGCTCTTGACCGGCTGAGATCCGAATCGACGTCGAATGTCCTGACGGAAATTGGTCCGATTCTGGTATCGGCGCACGGTTTGTCCGGTACCGCGAGACGCTTCATCTCAGCAGCGCGCCGTGCCGCGGCCAGCTTCTGGCGACGAACGGCGCGTTGATCGGGGCGTTTATTCCGCAGCCTGCGCCTGTGACGGCAGTCCGAGCCACCCCCTGCAATCGGCCAGCGCTCTCGCCGTGATCGCATGACGTTTGGCGACGGTCTTGTCCTTGCCGCGCAGGCGCTTGCCGTCGGCCTTCGGCGCTTCGACCGGCGGGAAAAGGCCGAAATTGACGTTCATTGGCTGGAAGGGGCGTTTGCCGGGCTCATCATCCGACACGATATGCCCGCCGGTGATGTGGTTCAGCAGCGCGCCGAAGGCGGTGGTCGCCGGCGGCAGCGCGGGCGCGTGGCCGAGCCGCGAGGCGGCGGCGAAGCGGCCGGCGAGCAGGCCGATCGCGGCGCTTTCCACATAGCCTTCGCAGCCGGTGATCTGGCCGGCAAAGCGCAGACCCGGCCGCGATTTCAGCTGCAGCGAGGGATCGAGCAGCGTCGGCGAGTTGATGTAGGTGTTGCGGTGCAGGCCGCCGAGGCGCGCGAACTCAGCATTTTCGAGCCCAGGAATGGTGCGGAAGATGCGCACCTGCTCGGCATGCTTCAGCTTCGTCTGGAAACCGACCATGTTGTAGAGCGTGCCCAGCGCATTGTCCTGACGGAGCT
>NZ_RZSA01000381.1:0-5703 GCF_003998075.1 Mesorhizobium sp. M2A.F.Ca.ET.037.01.1.1
TCGTGCCGATGTCATAGGCGAGGTCGCGCTGCGGCGGCAGTTTTGCACCGGCATCGATGACGCCCTTGTCGATATCTGACTCAATGCTGTCAGCAAGACGCTGATAGAGCGGACCGGAGCCAGTGGAGAGGTCAGGGAGCCAATTTGTCATGGTGACAATTTTCTATATTGCACAGCGCGATGAGTCAATCCATATCGAGCCCGCGATTGGAAAGGTACAATCGAGACAAGGTAGAACGACAATGGATACAATTGATACAATTCGCTATGCTCGCCCGGCTTTGGGCGCGCAGGCCGAGCTCTTGGCCCATCGCAGCTTCGTCGGCCGCATGGTGGTTGTGCTCCGTTCCATCGCTACGCAGATCGGCCGCATGCTCGAGCGTCGGCGCGGCCGCCTCGCACTGCTTGAGATGACGGACGAGCAGCTCAAGGACATCGGCATCTCGCGCTGCGATGCCCATCGCGAAGGAATCAGGTCGTTCTGGGAGTGATGCCCCGTCGTCGAATGACAACCTATCGACGGCCAGATTGGACGCGGGTTGCGGGTTTTCCCCGCAACCCGCCGATGCCGTGGTCGATCAGCACGGCAAGCACGCTCAATCCGACGAACAGCGCCGTGACGCCCGCAGCCGAAACGGCGACGCTGGCCGCGCCGTTCTTGGCCACGTCGAGGAACGGGTAGGGTACTTCGCCGGCGAAGGGCGCGCGGATCAGCGCGTAGGCGAGATAGGCCAGCGGATAGATCATCCACCAGGAGATATCGCGCCAGCGCGTCGAGCCATCCGCGCCCGCGGTGAGCCACCACAGCACGAAGATCAGCGGCGTGACGTAGTGGAGCAGGATGTCGCAAAGCAGGAACAGGCCCTGTGGTTGCCAAAGTCCTGCCAGCACGGTCGCGTAGACGATGAAGACCAGGGTGATGGCGACCGCGACGCCGGCGCGCATGCGCTGCCCGGCGAAGGCCGGGAACCAGGCATAGCCGGTGGGCGATAGCAGCGAAGCATGCACCATCACGGCGGCGATGTTGGTCAAGATGGTGAAGATGCTGAGAAGAAAGACGATCGAGCCAAGTAGGCTGCGCCCGGCCGCCATCGACGCCGGAATGGTGATTGCGGCCTGCAGGACAAGCGCAATCAGCCCGATGACCAGTCCCGCCATCTGCAGGAACCGGCTCATCGCAGGTTTACGCGGCAGCCGCGCAGGACGGGTTTCCGGCCTGCCAGCGGGCGATGTCGGAACCGATGCGCGCGCCGAGCGGCTCGTTCATCAGCGGCCCGAACACATCGACGCGGCTGGAATTGCCCTGCGCCTGCACGACCAGCAGCGGCTTGCCGCCATAGTGCTTGGCGGGCACCAGCAGGAAGCGCGGCGTGCCGCTGTAGGAATTGAGCTCATTGGCCATCTGGTAGGCCTTGAAGGCCGGATCCTTGCTGGCGATCCAGCATTTATGCGCCGCGATGGCGACCTGTTCCATGGCAAGCAGCGAGGCGCTTTTGCCCGAGGGAACCGGCGTCGTCTTGGGGCTGGACTGGCAGGAAGCCAAGGCGAGCCCGGCGGCGGCCAGGAGAGCAAGGCGAGCGATCGTCGGTCTCATGGTCAGTCCGCCCCCGCGTTCCGAAAAGGATCAAGCCGCGAGGCCGAGCGCGCTTTCGAACAGCGCGCGTCCATCATTGCCGCCATGCGCCGCCTCGATCAGGTTTTCGGGATGCGGCATCAGACCGAGCACGTTGCC
The DNA here is from genome assembly GCF_003998075.1 of Mesorhizobium sp. M2A.F.Ca.ET.037.01.1.1. Lineage (NCBI taxonomy): Bacteria > Pseudomonadati > Pseudomonadota > Alphaproteobacteria > Hyphomicrobiales > Phyllobacteriaceae > Mesorhizobium > Mesorhizobium sp. M2A.F.Ca.ET.037.01.1.1. The sequence goes on from NZ_RZSA01000381.1 coordinate 1,733, forward strand.
CTTGTCGTTGACGATGCCGGCAATGTCGTTGATCGAGCCGTTGGGATTGGTGCCTTCGGCGTAGCGGAACACGACCTGGCCTTCGCCTTCGAGCCGGGCGAGCGTCTCGGCATCGGCGAAGTAGTTGCCGTCATGATGCGCCACGGGTGAGCGGATGATCTGTCCGGGCTTGTAGTGCCGGGTGAACATGGTGTTGGCGTTGGTGATCTCGAGCTTTACCTGGCGGCAGACGAATTTCAGCGAGGCGTTGCGCATCAAGGCGCCGGGCAGTAGTCCCGCCTCGACCAGGATCTGGAAGCCGTTGCAGACGCCGATGACGGTCACGCCCTTGGCGGCCTTTTCGGCCACCGCCCGCATCACCGGCATGCGCGCCGCGATCGCGCCGCAGCGCAGATAGTCGCCGAAGGAGAAGCCGCCGGGGATGGCGATCAGGTCGACATCGGGGATCTCTGTGTCGGTCTGCCAGATGGTCGCCGGCGTCTGGCCGGAAATCTTGGTCAGCGCCGCGATCATGTCGCGGTCGCGGTTGAGGCCAGGCAGGAGGACGACGGCTGATTTCATTAGCTTGTCCTAAATTCGTTGTAGGGTGTTTTCAGTGCGAGAGCCGCATATACTTCGAAAAGGTGTTGCAGAATATCATCTTCGATCACAACGTAGCGACCTTTCAGAGCGCGGATACGCGTCATACAATCTGTAAACGCAGTTCTGAAAATCTCATCGAGCATAAGAGCTTTTCGAGAACCTTCCGGTTTGTAAGTCGCTAGCCGGCCGGTTTTTTCACGAGCAATCTTGAATGCAAAAGAAGATTGTTCGGGGCGTCCACCTATGTGGTTACCGATCCGCTGCCAGATATTTTTGGCGCGACCGACATAGATTGGCGTTGTATCCTCATAGAGAGCGTACACTCCCGGTCTTTTGGGGAACCCGGCACGAGGGCTTGCCGGTTTGAGGTCGCAACTGAGTAATTGCTCGAAAAGCGATGGCATTTGATCGACGGCTTTGCTGTACTCAGCCAGCAACGGCATTAAGCGATCTCCACCGCGTAATTCTCAATCACCGTGTTCGCCAGAAGCTTGTCGCACATAGCCTTGAGATCGGCTTCGGCCCTGGCCTTGTCGGTTCCGGTGAGTTCGATGTCGAACACCTTGCCCTGGCGAACCTGGCCGACGCCGTCGAAGCCCAATCCGGAGAGGGCATGCTCGATCGCCTTGCCCTGCGGGTCGAGGACGCCGTTCTTGAGGGTCACGGTGATGCGGGCTTTCATCGATACTCCTAAGTGATGGATCGGGCGGTGGACCTGCCATTGCCCAGCAGGCCGGTCGGTATTAGTGCTTCAGGCCCTTGGGCGCATCGGAAGAGGCGACGAGGACCGGACCCGTCGGGCGCGGCGGCTCGTTCTCGTTGATGATGCCGAGACGGCGGGCGACTTCCTGATACGCCTCGACGAGGCCGCCCATGTCGCGGCGGAAGCGGTCCTTGTCGAGCTTGTCCTGGGTGGCGACATCCCACAGCCGGCAGGAATCCGGCGAGATTTCGTCGGCGACGACGATGCGCATCATGTCGCCCTCGAACAGGCGGCCGCATTCGATCTTGAAGTCGACGAGCTGGATGCCGACGCCGAGGAACAGGCCGGAAAGAAAGTCGTTGACGCGAATGGCCAGCGCCATGATGTCGTCGATTTCCTGCGGGCTTGCCCAGCCGAAGGCAGTGATGTGCTCTTCCGACACCATCGGATCGTCGAGCGCATCGGCCTTGTAATAGAATTCGATGATCGAGCGCGGCAGCACCGTGCCTTCCTCGATGCCGAGGCGCTTGGACAGAGAGCCGGCGGCGACATTGCGCACGACGACCTCGAGCGGGATAATCTCGACTTCCTTGATCAACTGCTCGCGCATGTTGAGCCGGCGGATGAAGTGGGTCGGGATGCCCATGCGGTTCAAGTGGTTGAAGATGTGCTCGGAAATGCGGTTGTTGAGCACGCCCTTGCCATCGACCACTTCATGTTTCTTCTTGTTGAAGGCGGTGGCGTCGTCCTTGAAGAACTGGATCAGCGTCCCGGGCTCAGGTCCCTCATAGAGGATCTTGGCCTTGCCTTCGTAGATGCGGCGGCGATTTTTCATTTGATTTTTTCTCTGGGTCTGCGGGCAGGCGGCAAATGACCGGTTCCTGTCCGTCTGCCTAAATTAGTATGGCGACGGCGGCGTTCAATGCCGGTGTTATCGCAATCGCCTGGTTTGCTCAATCGCCAAATCCGGCGAATCAACCGCTTTCGGGACTGAAATGCCGCAGCGCAGCATGCGACGAAGTATATTGACCGGGTCGCGGCCTTTTGATTTGTGCTTGCCCATCACACATATTCACCGCGAACGCGAATCGGATTGATCGGAGGGACGTCATGAGCAGCATGAAAGACCGCGAAGAGGGCTTTGAGCGCAAATTCGCCTTCGACGAGGAACTTCGCTTCAAGGCCGCAGCCCGGCGCAACAAGGCGCTTGGCCTCTGGGCCGCCGAGAAGCTGGGCAAATCCGGCGCCGATGCCGAAGCCTATGCCAAGGAAGTGGTGGTCTCCGATATCGAGGAGGCAGGCGACCATGACGTCTTCCGCAAGATTCGCAAGGATTTCGATGCGGCCGGCGTCAACCAGTCAGACCATCAGATCCGCCGCACCATGGACGAGTTGATGGCGCAGGCGATCGAGCAGATCAAGAATGCCTGAGGCCGGAGTCTAGCTGGACCAATCGACCGCCCGGCCAAACCGGGCGGTTTTTCTTTGCCTTTGCCGTCGTTTCCGGCTGAACTGCGGGTTGTCATCAAGGAAGGTCCGATGTCGCTCAAATCCCGCCTGGTCGCCGACGAAACGCTGTTCACCGCCTGGTCGGGGGTGCCGGACGCGCTGACGGTGGAAATCATCGCCAAGCAGGATTTCGACGCCGTCACCCTCGACATGCAGCATGGCGGCCACCACGAGGACAGCGTGCTGCGCGGCTTGGCGCCGGTGCTGGCCGCCAACAAGCCCGCGCTGGTGCGCATTCCGGTCGGGCGCTTCGACATGGCGAGCCGCGCGCTCGATTTCGGCGCCGAGGCGGTGATCGCGCCGATGGTGAACTCGGTGGCCGACGCACGGCAGTTCGCCGCCGCGATGAAATATCCGCCTATGGGCGAGCGATCCTGGGGGCCGACTTACGCATTCCCGCGCCACGGCAAGGGCGACCACGCCGAATGGCTGCGCGACTCGAACCAGCGCACAATGGCCTTCGCGATGGTCGAGACGCGGGCGGCATTCGAGGCGCTCGACGGCATCCTCGATACGCCCGGCATCGACGGCATCTTCGTCGGCCCGTCGGATTTCTCGATCGCCTGGTCGAACGGAACGACCGTCAATTCGACGCTGGAAAGCATGATGGAGACGGTCGCTTCGATCGCCGAGCGGACGCGCAAGGCCGGCAAGCATGCGGCGATCTACGTCATCGAGCCGGCAATGGCCGGCCGCGTGGTGTCGATGGGCTATCGGCTGCTCGCCATGGGCTCGGACCACACGCTGATCTCGCTCGGCGCGAAGACCCTTTTGAAGAGCATGCGGGATTCCATCGGCGCCTAAGGCGTGCTGATATTCGGGTGAGGCCGGCCTGCAAATGGCGGTTTCCTGCGCTTCCGGTGCTCACGTACATCAAGTACGCTCCGCTCCGGTTCTCGGAAACCGCCCAGTTTGGCCGCTTCGCGCCCGTCTTCGACTCCGACTCGGCCTGACCTGAATCTCAACACACCTTGGGTCGTCTCAGGGCTGCTTCAGTTCCGTCAGGAATTTGGCGAAGGTCATCGACCCCTCGGGCCACGGGCCGAAACCGGCGTCGTGGTTGAGATGGCCGGCCTCGCCGGCGTCGATGAAGAGCGATCCCCAGGCGGCGGCAATGTCCTCGGCGACCTCGAAAGCGCAGAACGGGTCGTTGCGGCTGGCGATCACGATCGACGGG
>NZ_RZSA01000382.1:0-5701 GCF_003998075.1 Mesorhizobium sp. M2A.F.Ca.ET.037.01.1.1
GTTTCGGGTCGCGCACCAGCGCCCGGCCCATGGCGACGCGCTGGCGCTGGCCGCCGGAAAGCTGGCTGGGCTTGCGGTTGAGCAGGTGGCCGATCTGCAGGATCTTGGCGACCTTGTCGATCGCCGCCTGGCGCTCCGCCGCCGGCACGCCGCGCATCTCCATGCCGAAGGCGATGTTTCCGGCAACCGTCATGTTGGGGTAGAGCGCGTAGCTCTGGAACACCATGGCGATGTCGCGCTTCGAAGGGTGCAGATCGTTGATGGCGCGGCCATCGACGCGGATCTCGCCCTCGGTGATCTGCTCCAGACCGGCGATGGTGTTGAGCAGCGTGGATTTGCCGCAGCCGGACGGGCCGACCAGCACCAGGAAGCCGCCCTTTTCGAGCTCGACATTGATGCCCTTCAGGATCTCGACGCTCCCGAAGCGCTTCTTCAGCCCATCAATTTCCAGAAAAGCCATGGTCGTTCCTTCCGAATGGGGTCAGCCCTTGACCGCGCCGGCCATCAGCCCGCGCACGAAATAGCGGCCGGCGACGACATAGACGATCAGGGTGGGGAGCGCGGCGATCATCGCCGCCGCCATGTTGACATTGTATTCGACGACGCCGGTCGAGGTGTTGACGACATTGTTCAACGCCACAGTCATCGGCATCACGTCGCCGGAGCCGGCATAGGCGGAAGCGAACAGGAAGTCATTCCAGATGTTGGTGAACTGGTAGATCACCGTCACAACGATGATCGGCAGCGAATTGGGCAGCATGATGCGCCGGAAGATCTGGAAGAAGGAGGCGCCGTCGACCTGCGCCGCCTTGATCAACTCGGTCGGGAAGGCCTCGTAATAGTTGCGGAAGAAGAGCGTGGTGAAGCCCAGTCCATAGACGACGTGGACGAAGACCAGGTTCACCGTCGAATTGCCGAGGCCGAAATTGAACCCTGTCGCGTTCTGCAGCGTGACGCCGAAGCGTCCGAGGCTGCCGAGGATCGTCGCCATCGGCAATAGCACCGACTGGAACGGGATGAAACAAGCAAACAGCATCATTGCGAAGACCAGCGTGTGGCCGCGGAAGCGCCATTTGGTCAACACATAGCCATTCAGCGCGCCAAGCAGCGTCGAGATCAGCACTGCCGGCACGACCATCTTGATGGAGTTCCAGAAATAGCCTTTCATGCCGACGCAGGTCAGACCCGAGCAAACTTCACTCCACGCCTTTATCCATGGTGCGAAAGTCGGCGCATGCGGCAGCGATAGCATGTTGCCGTTCTGGATCTCGTCCATGGTCTTGAACGAGGTCACCAGCATGACGAAGAGCGGCATCAGGTAGAAGATCGCGAACAGGGCCAGCAGGCCGTAGATGACGATGCGATTGATCGCCTTGCTGCTCAGGCCGCTCGAAGCCTGGCGGGCGGGTGAAGTGACGGCGCTCATCGCGACTTCTCCCTGAGCTCGGAATAGAGATACGGAACAATGATGGCCGTGATGGTCATCAGCATGATCACGGCGCTGGCCGACCCGACCGCCATCTCGTTGCGCTTGAAGGTGAACTCATACATGAAATTGGACGGCAGCCAGGCCGAGCCGCCGGGGCCGCCGCTGGTCAGCGCGACGACCAAGTCATAGGACTTGATGGCCAGATGCGCGAGCACGATGAAGGCCGACAGGAACACCGGCCGCAGCAGCGGAATGACGATGCGGCGGTAAAGCTGGAAGGTGGATGCGCCGTCGATCTGCGCCGCCTTCATGATCTCGCCGTCGATGCCGCGCAGGCCAGCCAGGAACATCGCCATGATGAAGCCGGAAGCCTGCCAGACGCCGGCGATGACGACCGTGTAGATGACGAAATCCTTGTTCTTGATCCAGTCGAAATGGAAGCTCGTCCAGCCCCATTGGTGCAGCGTCTGCTCCAGCCCGAGGCCGGGATCGAGGAACCATTTCCAGGCGACGCCGGTGACGATGAAGGAGAGCGCCATGGGGTAGAGATAGATCGGCCGCAGCATGCCTTCGCCGCGGATCTTCTGGTCGAGAAGGATGGCCAGGAACAGGCCGAGCGCCAGGCAGATCAGGATATAGAGGAAGCCGAAAATGCCCATATTGGTGATCGAGGTGTACCAGCTCGACGGCGGATCGCTCTCGAAGGTCCAGCGCCACAGCCGCTGATAGGCGCGGGGACCGGTGATGGCGTAGGACGGGAAAGTCTTGGAATTGGTGAAGGACAGATAGATCGTCCACAGGATGAAGCCGTAGACGAAGACGATCGTCGCCGCGAAGCTCGGCGCCAGAACGATCTTCGGCAACAAATCCTGCAGCCGCGACCGTACCGACGCGCCGGGACGGGCGTCGTGCTCCGGTGTCAGCTTGATCTGGGTTTCGGCAACTGTGCTCATCGGCTTGTCCAGTTCCGGTTGGTCGGAAACCGCCCGGCGCGAAAACGCACCAGGGTTGTCCCACACCTTTTGTCGACAGGAGACCTCCCCCGCCGAAGCGGGGGAGACCTGAGTTCAAGCGATCCTTACTTGGCGTCGTCGATCGCCTTGACCAGCTCGGTCACGGCCTCGTCGGAGCTCTTGATCTGACCATGGACGAATTTCGACACGACGTCCTTGTAGGCGTTGGCGACGGCGGGCGGAGCGCCGTAGCCCTGCGCCAGCGAGCCGAACAGCGTGCCGCCTTCGTTGGCCTTCTTCAGGTCGGCGATGCCCTTCTTGCCGCAAGCGTCGAAGTCGGTGTCCGGCACGTCGGTGCGGGCCGGGACCGAACCCTTCACCACGTTGAAGGCCGACTGGAAGCTTTTCGACAAGGTGGCGGTGGCCAGCGCGACCTGGGCGGCCTTGCGATCCTCCGGCACGTTGAACATGCCGAACATGTCGGAGTTGTAGATCACCGAGCCGTCGGTGCCCGGGAAGCGGTAGCAGAGGAAGTCGGTGTCAGGGGTCTTGTTGGCGGCGTGGAACTCGCCCTTGGCCCAGTCGCCCATGACCTGAACCAGCGCGTCGCCCTTGATGACCATGGCGGTGGCGAGGTTCCAGTCGCGGCCCGAGAAGTTCGGGTCCACATATTTGACGAGCTTGGCGAGGTTGTCGAACGACTTCTTCATCGTGTCGGACTTGAGCGAGTCCTCATCGAGGTCGTTCATCGCCTTCTTGTAGAACTCCGGCCCGCCGGTCGACAGCACGACGGAGTCGAACATGGTGGCCTCCTGCCAGTTCTGGCCGCCCAGGGCGAGCGGGATGACGCCCGCAGCCTTGGCCTTGTCGAGCAACGCCACGAAGTCGTCGAAGGTCTTCGGCTCGGTGCCGCCGATCTTGTCCATCACCGCCTTGTTGATCCACAGCCAGTTGACGGAGTGGACGTTGACCGGTGCGGCCACCCACTTGCCGTCATAGACCGAGAATTTCTGCAGGGCGGCCGGAACCGACTTGTCCCAGCCTTCCTTCTTGGCGGTCTCGGTCAGGTCGCCCATGACGCCGGCGGCGGCATAGTCGAGCACGGTGTAGCCCAGCATCTGCGAGGCGGTCGGGTAGTTGCCGGCCGCGACCATCGCCTTCAGCGCGGTCATGGCGGCGTCGCCGCCGCCGCCGGCCACCGGCACGTCCTTCCAGGCAAAGCCTTCCTTGGCCAGATCCTGCTTCAGCACGTTCAGAGCTGCCGCTTCGCCGCCCGAGGTCCACCAATGCAGCATCTGCACTTCCTTGACGTCCGCGGCATGCGCCGAGAACGCAAAGCTCGTCGCAAGAGCCGTTCCGATAAACAGTTTGCGCAACATGTACTACCTCCCTTGTTGCATACACATAACCGGCGGGTGTCCGCCGGCGTCTCCCAACTCAGCCGACCCACCAACCGGTACGCTGGCCGCGATGAAACTGGATGGTCTTTTCCTCGGTATAATCCTCGACAGCGCGTTTGCCGAGTTCGCGTCCCAGACCGGACTGCTTGTAACCCCCGAAAGGCAGCTCTGGGTAACCTTCCATGAACGTGTTCACCCAGACCGTCCCCGAACGCACACCGCGCGCCACCGACATGCATGTGTCGATGCTGGCGCTCCACACCCCTGCAGACAAACCATAGGGCGTGTTGTTGGCAATGTGCAATGCCTTTTCAATCGTTTCAAAAGTGAGCACGGACAGCACCGGACCGAACACTTCCTCGCGCGCGATCGCCATGTCTTCCGTGACGTTACGGACGATAGTCGGATCGAGATATTGGCCGGCGTTGGATTGAAGCCGGGTGCCGCCGGCGAAAACGCTGCCGCCGTCAGTTTGCGCCGCCGCAACATAGCCGGCTACCCTTTCCATATGATCGGCCGAGATCATGGCGCCGACCTTGGTGCGGTTGTCGAGCGGATCGCCGACGCGGACCTTTTCAGCCAGCGCCTTGACTGCGCCAAGGAAGTCGTCGGCGATCGCCTCATGCACGATCAGGCGGCTGCCGGCATTGCAGCATTCGCCGGCGTTGAAGAAGCCGCCGAACACCGCGGCGTCCGCCGCCGCTTCGAGGTCGGCGTCGGGGAAGACGATCTGGCCGTTCTTGCCGCCGAGTTCCATCGAGACCTTCTTAAGCGAATTGGAGGCGGCGGCCATCGTCATCTTGCCGACACGGGTCGAGCCGGTGAAGGAGACCATCTCGACCAGCGGATGGCTGACCATCGGCGCGCCGATATCCGAGCCGTAGCCGGCGAGGATGTTGACGGCGCCGGGGGGCAAGCCGGCTTCGAGCAGGATGTCGCCAAGCACGAAGGTCGAGGCCGACGTCATTTCGCTGGGCTTCACCACAGCCGTGCAGCCGGCGGCGAGCGCGAAGGGCAGTTTCTGGCTGACGATCAAGAAGGGGAAGTTCCACGGCGTGATGATCGAGACGACTCCGATCGGTTCGCGCAGCACCACGCCCAGCATATCGTCGCCGAGATTGGCGTAGCTTTCGCCATGCAGCGTGCGGGCGAGCGAGGCGGCATAGCGCCAGATATCGACGGCGCCGCCGATCTCGCCGCGCGCCTGGGCGATCGGCTTGCCGGATTCCAGCGCGTCGAGCCGGGCGATCTGTTCCAGCCGGCTTTCTATCAGGTCGGCGGCCTTGAGCAGCACCGCGGCGCGCTCCGAGGCCTTCATGCGCGGCCAGGGTCCGGTTTCGAAGGCCCTGTGCGCGGCCTGCACAGCGGCCTCGACTTCCGCGGCGCCGGCCTGGGCATAGCGGGACACGACAAAACCATGGCCGGGGCTGGCGCGCTCGATGCTGCGGCCGTCGCTGGCGTCGACATGCTTGCCGCCGATCAAGAGCTTGTAGGGCTGCGGCGCCTGGGACGCTTCGGCCGGCATGGCAATGTTGAGCGGTGCGTTCATCATGTCTTCTCTAGGATCTCGAAAAGGCCGGCTTCTGCCTGGCCTTGAAGGCGCCGACGCCGGCTTTGAGGTCGCCCGTCAGCGCAATGAAGCCGCTGGCCAGCGCCTCGGTCGCGGCTGCGTCTTCCTCGCCCTCGGCAACGCCGATCATCAGCTTGGCGGCCTCGGTCGCCAGCGGGCCGCGCTCGGCGATCTTTTCGGCCCAGCTTCTGGCTTCGTCGAAAGCCTTGCCGGTTTCGACCAGCCGGTCGACGATGCCGTCCGCCAGCGCGTCGGCCGCCAGGAAAATCTCGCCGCCAATCGCCATCCGGCGCACGATCTGTGCACCGAAACCTCTATCGGCGTCGTTCCCGGATGGTCGGGCACGCAA
>NZ_RZSA01000383.1:0-5690 GCF_003998075.1 Mesorhizobium sp. M2A.F.Ca.ET.037.01.1.1
GACCATCCGAGCATCGGCCTCATCCTCGATTCCTTCCACACACTGGCGAGAAAGACCGACGTCGGGACCATCCGCGCCATCCCCGGGGACCGCATCTTCATCGTGCAGCTTGCCGACGCACCTCTGATCGACATGGACCTGCTCTATTGGAGCCGCCATTTCCGCAACATGCCGGGAGAGGGTGACTTGCCGGTCATCGACTTCACGCGGGCGGTAGCGGCGACAGGCTACGACGGGCCTTTGTCCCTGGAGATCTTCAACGACCAGTTCCGTGGCGGCTCGCCGAAGTCGATCGCCATGGATGGAAGGCGCTCGCTTATCTACCTGATGGACCAGGTGCGCCGCGCCGAGCCTGGAATTGCAATCGATCCGCCGGAGATGCCGGACCGCATCGGCGTTTCGGGCATCGAATTCATCGAGTTCGCGGCCAACGAGCAGGAAGGCGAAGAACTGGCGGCGCTTCTCTCGACCATGGGCTTTTCGCTGTCCGCCCGCCACAAGAACCGCGACGTGACCGTCTGGCGGCAAGGTGGCCACCGTGGCGTCAACATCGTCATCAACACCGGACACGATGGTTTTGCCCATTCCTCCTATGTCGTGCACGGAACCAACGCCTATGCGATGGGGCTGAGGGTTGCCGATGCCGCGGCGACGGTGGCGCGGGCAAGGGCGCTTGGCGCGGAGACCTTCTCCGAGCAGCGCGGTCCGGGCGAATTCTCTATTCCCGCCATCCGCGGCGTCGGCGGCGGCGTCATCTATTTCGTCGACGATACGCTCGCCAAAGTCTGGGACGTCGAATTCGATCCGCTGCCGCAAACAGGCGACACGGGCTGCGGCCTCGTCGGTATCGATCATGCCGCCCAGACGATGAACTATGAGGAGATGCTCACCTGGCTCCTTTTCTACACCTCCATCTTCCGAACTCGAAAATTGCCAGTGGTCGACGTCGTCGATCCGAGCGGTCTGGTGCGAAGCCAGGTCGTCGAGGGCTCAGATGGCGGACTGCGGCTCACGCTCAACGGCGCCGAAAGCCGCAAGACGCTGGCGGGCCGTTTCATCGCCGATAGCTTTGGCTCCGGCATTCAGCACATCGCCTTCGCCTGCGATGATATTTTTGCCACGGCGGGTCGGTTGAAACCGCTTGGCTTCCACGCGTTGGAAATCTCGGCGAATTACTACGATGATCTTGAAGCCCGCCTGGGCCTGGATCCCGATCTGACGAACCGCTTGCGGGCCGGTAACATCCTCTACAACCGGGACGAGACCGGCGAGTATTTCCAGCTCTACAGCCAAAACTATGGCGAGGGCCTTTTCTTCGAGGTCGTCGAGCGCCGAAAAGGCTACAAGGGCTACGGCGCCGTCAATGCACCCTTCCGCATCGCTGCTCTGAAGCGACTGCTGCCACCGAGCGGAATGCCGAGGTGATCGGGGGACATTCGATATCGACGAGTCCTCACCCAGGGAAGGCCGTCCGGGCGCGCAAGACCCGTTACGCTGCCGGCAAATACGTCAAGCCCATGATCGCTATCCGCAAATGGTTCGGCGGCCGCATGTTCGACCGGATCACCATGAGCCAGATGCGATAAACAAGCCCAGAATGGGCCGCTTGGCGGCGGCCCATTGACGATGTGAATTACAGGAGAACAGATCATGGGTGCAACTCCCGCTGAGGTAGCAACCTGCGGAATAGTGCCTCTTCGCCGGGCCACCGAATCCGCTCTCTGGCTAGCCGCCCCGAAAGCCGACTGTCCGTGTCCGACCCCATTTTCGATCAAGTTGAGCGTTGCTCACGTGGGCAGCGCTCAACCTTCTATTTCTTAACTCGTCCATTGGAAGCTGATGCTTTCACGCTCATTTGCCCGAATCTGCGGGTTTGCGGCGACATGGCTCCCTCAAACTCAGGTTCTCAGCGCTTACGCCGCTCAGCCTGAACGCGTTTCAGCTAAGCATGGTGTGGCGCTAAGTTCTTGTCCTGCAATTGGAAATTGGCGCACCCGACAAGATTCGAACTTGTGACCTCTGCCTTCGGAGGGCAGCGCTCTATCCAGCTGAGCTACGGGTGCTTCCCGGGGGACCGGAAAACGAACCGGCCGGTGAGCCGGCCAGCCACGGCTTCTTAGCGGAAGCGGCGTCGGGCTTCAACGGGCAATTGGCGATTGTGCGGGGGTGGGTGATTGTCTGGCCGATAGGTTGTCAGATAGGGCGCTCCCCTCTCCGTCTCGGGCTTCGCCCGAGCCACCTCTCCCCACTGCGTGGGGCGAGGAACTGGCCTAACCCTCCACCCCCACCTTCGCCGTCTTCCGCCGCACCGCCCGCGTCGCGCGTTTCACCTTCTTCGCCGCGGTCAGCTCGTGCATGGCGTCGAGCTGCATCTGCTGCATTTCGGCCAGGCGCTGCCATTGGCGCGAGATGAGGTAGTCGAGCTTTTCGTGCAGGTGGCGCACTTCCAGCTCGGCCTTCAGGTTCACCCGGTAATCGTTGAAGGAGCGCAGCCGGTCTTTGGCTTCCTGGCGCTTCTGGCTCATCATGATCACCGGCGCCTGAATGGCGGCGATGCAGGACAACACCAGGTTGAGCAGGATGAACGGGTAGGGGTCGAAGGCGCTGGTCGCGCCGGCGACCAGGTTGATGCCGATCCACAGCAAAAGCACCGCCGCGAAAGAGATCAGGAACCACCAGCTGCCGCCGAACTCGGCCATGGTGTCGGAAACGCGGTCGGGGAAGGAGCGGTGCTCCTCATATTCCTCTTCCGAGTTCTCAGAGATCGTGTCCTGCTTGGCGATCGATTCCACCACCTGGCGGTCGAGCTCGGAGAATTCGCCGTGCTCCTGCTGCAGCAGTTCCTCCATGTAGCGCATGCGGTAGCGGCCGAGCTCCTCGCGGCTGATGCGGGCGCCGCGCGGCAGGTCGGGATGGTCGGAGCGGATGCGGTCGGCGAGGCTGGGCCTCAGATCGTCGATGCGCACCAGGTCGCGCTTGCGGAATTTGCGCCCCGAGATCGCCGAGGGTTTCTTCTTGGGCTTGATCCGGGAGGTGCCCGGAACATGCGGTTCGGCCTGCGGCTCGGAATCCGGCACCTCCGGCGCTTCGAGGATCTCGTCGGCGGCTGCCTGCGCATCCTCCGGCACGGTCTCCGCCTCGAGATACTCGCCGGCGACGTCGTTCTCGTCGTCGGCCTGGATTTGCGCGGATGCCTTCGGGTCGCCTGCCATGGTCGCTGCTCCTGTTCGAGGCTTTGCGGGTACGATACGCCAAGCCGGCGCGGCATATCCATGGTCAGTGTGAAGAGTGTGTGACCGAACAAGTTCTTGTGATGGGGGGCGGGCTGTTGAGGCAATCGCATAGGTCGGCGCAGCCCCTCATCCGGCCGCTACGCGGCCACCTTCTCCCCGCCGGGGAGAAGAGGTGGGCACCGGCGCTGACAATCTCCTCTCCCCTGGGGGAGAGGTCAGCCGAGCGAAGCGGAGGCTGGGTGAGGGGGAGCGCCGCCGGCGATTTCACGCCCCCACTGGCGCAATCGTCTCTGCCGCCTGGCCTTGATCCGCATCAAACTGGCCCCTGTGGCGGGCCTGATAGGCAGACTATATCGAAATCAGGCCTGAGCGTTCAGGCTCCCGCCACTTGGGCGCGCGCGGCGCCCTGCAAAAGAGGGATCGCCACAATGTACAAGAAAATCCTCATCGCCACCGACGGCTCCGAACTCGCCCAGAAGGGCGTCGCCCACGGGCTGGAGCTGGCCAAGGGCCTCGGCGCCACCGTGGCCTTCGTCACCGTCTCCGAGCCGTTCCCGGCGCTGGCCTGGGGCGGCGCCATGGCCGGCTATGTCGCCGCCGACGAGCTGGTCAATTACGAGGAGAGCGCGCGCAAATATGCAAGCGAACTGCTCGGCAAGTGCAAGGCCGAGGCGGATGCGAAGGGGGTCGGCGCGAAGACCCTGCATATCGAGAACCGCACCCCCGCCGAGGCGATCCTCGAGGTGGCCGCCGGCGAGGGCAGCGACATCATCGTCATGGCCTCGCACGGCCGCCGCGGGCTGGGACGGCTGGTGCTGGGCAGCCAGACGGCGGAAGTGGTGTCGCTGACCGAGATTCCGGTGCTGGTGGTTAGATAGGCAACGGCAGCGCGGCCTAAGAAAGAGAAACGCCGCGTTCCTTCGCCCCCCTCTCTGTCCTGCCGGACATCTCCCCCTCAAGGGGGGAGATCAGCCGTCACGACCGCCTTCGCCAATCACAGACGTTTGCAAGACGAGCGCCGTCGCCAAAGCTGCCAATCTCCCCCCAAGTGGGGGAGATGGCCGGCAGGCCAGAGGGGGGCGCTGTCCCGCCGACGTCTAAAATTTTCCCCCGCCGCCTACTGCGTCTGCAGCAGCGGCGCGCCGGGCGAGGCCAGATCCGGCGACGGAAAATCGGACGCCGTCGAACCCGGCGCCGCCGAGGCGGGCGTCGGCTGCTGCGGCGGCAACCCTGGCAACGCCGAGTCCGCCGGTGGAAGCAGCGGCGGCGAGGCCGGCTGCTGGCCGGAATACATCAGCCTGGGCTGGTTTGCATCGGCGATCGCCGGTCCGAGACTCCGCTGGATCAGCGCCTCGACATGGTCGTTGCGCTGGCGCGCGGTGTCGGCGCCCATCACCACCACGATCAGATGCCGCCCGTCGGCATTGTAGGAGGTGACGATGTTGTAGCCGGAAGCCCTTATGTAGCCGGTCTTGATGCCGTCGACGCCGCGCACCCGCCCCAGCATGTCGTTATGGCCGCGCACCAGCCTGCCGCGGAACATGAAGTCGCTTTCGGAGAAATAGTGGAAATGCTGCGGGAAGCGCTTTTCCAGCGCCATGCCCAGCACCGCCATGTCGCGCGCCGTGGTCACCTGGCCGTCGTCAGGCAGGCCGCAGGCGTTGCGGAAATTGGTGCCGCTCATGCCGAGCGAGCGCGCCTTGGCGGTCATCATGGCGGCGAACTGATCCTCCGAGCCGCCGCCCAGATATTCGCCCACCGCCACCGCCACGTCGTTTGCCGACTTCACCACCATGGCGCGGATGGCGGAATCGACGTCGATCGTCTCGCCACGCCTAAAACGCAGTTTTGTCGGCGGCTGCGAGGCGGCGTGGTCGGAAACCGGGATCCGCGTTTCCTTGGTCACCCGGCCGCTCTCCAGCGCCTCGAACAGCATGTAGAGTGTCATCATCTTGGTCAGCGACGCCGGATAGCGCTGCGACCGCGAATTGACCTCGAACAGGGTCTTGCCGGTCAAGGCGTCGACCACGATCGCCGCATATTTCTGCGGCTGCGCCGGCACGGCAAGCACGCTTTCAGGCGGTGCCGCCGTCGTGCAGCCGGCGACCAGCGCGAGCAATGCCAGTACGGCGATGAGTTTCTGGAGGAGAGGGAAGGTAGGGGGCAAGACTGTTCTAAAACTGTTGCTGAGACGCGGCGAAACTAACGTAACCCATATGCCGCGTCCAACTGGTTAACGGACGCAAGAAGGCATTTGCCCAGGTTTTGGGGGGTCGCGCATGCTTTCCTTGCTTTTGGAGGGGCGGCACTGCCCCTCACCTGCCTGCCGGTGTCCAGCGGATAGATGGGTAACACTTTGAACCGGATACATAGGTAACAGTTTTCTCTCCCTATGATGCGGTCGCCGCAGCGCCAAGCGGTCGGCTTGGCGCGGCGCTGCGGCGAACCAGTTTCATG
>NZ_RZSA01000384.1:0-5688 GCF_003998075.1 Mesorhizobium sp. M2A.F.Ca.ET.037.01.1.1
CCGGCCAGGCGGCGCGCTGGATCGCGCCCGCCACGATCTGCGGCGTTGGCCTCCTCGTCGCCGCGGCCGGCCTTGTCTGGCTCAGCCGCGTGCCCGCGGCGGACGGCGCGCTGGTGGCCCCACTGGTCCTGATCGGCATCGGCATCGCCCTGCCCTGGGGGCTCATGGACGGACTGGCGGTCAGCGTCGTGCCGAAGGAGCGCGCCGGCATGGCGGTCGGCATCTTCAACACCACCCGCGTCGCCAGCGAGGGCGTGGCCCTGGCGATCGTGATGGCAGTCTTGTCGGGTTTCACGGCCACGCAGCTCGGCGCTCAAGGACTGGCCTCGCCTGCCGAAGCGGTCGCAGCGGCGCAGTTGCTGGCAACCGGCAATATCAGCGAACCGGTGCAACGTCTGCACTTGGCCGACGCCAGCGCCCTGGTCCAAGCTTACGAGACGGCCTTCGACCGGCTGCTCATCGTGCTGGCGACGATCACCATGCTTACCGCCATCGTCGTCTTCCTCGGCCTGCGTCGCGGATCGGCGCCGGAGCAAGACATCGCTCCTCTCCCGGCCTGCCAGGAAGGCTGACGTGGCGTGACGCCATCAAGTTCGAGGAGGCGTCAAAAAATACTTGACTCACAAACTCATATTTGAGAGCGCGGAGGCGTGATCAAATATGAGTATTGGAGACAGAAATGCCGAAGCGGTCGAGGACGTGGCGCCGGGGATTATCATTGCTGGCGGGCAGCGCCATCCTCGGCCATGTCTGGCCGGCACTTGCCCAGGACGGCGGCGACGCCACCGTTCTCGACAGGATCGAGGTGACCGCCGAGAGCAACGAGATCCTGAAGCAGGACGGCTATGTCGCCAAGAAGGACCGCATCGGCACCAAGACCGACACGCCGATCGCCAGAATCCCGCAGGCGGTCTCGGTCGTGACGCAAAAGCAGATCGAGGACCAGAAGCCGCGTACGCTGAACGACGCGCTGGGCTATACGGCCAGCGCCAATCCGAACAGCTTCGGTTTCGACACGCGCTATGACGCCTTCTTCCTGCGCGGTTTCCAGGCCTTCTACAACGGCATGTTCCGCGACGGGCTGCGCCAGTACAACGGCCCTTCCGCCTGGTTCAAGACAGAACCTTACGGCATCGAGGGCGTCACCATCCTGAAGGGACCGGCCTCCTCGCTTTACGGCGTCAGCGGTCCGGGCGGCATCGTCAACGTCGTCACCAAACGGCCCAAGGACGAGCCATTCCATGAAATCGAGCTGCTGGCCGGCGAACACAACCGCTTCCAGGCCGCGCTCGATGCTTCCGGGCCGGTCAATGACGACGGCAGCATCCTCTACCGCTTCACCAGCCTCGGCCGCCTGAGCGAGACCGGGCTGCCCGATTATCCCGACGACAAGCTCTATCTGGCGCCGGCCGTCACCTTCAAGCCGGACGAGGACACCAGGCTCACCATCCTCGGCGAATATTCGAAGTCCGTCACCGGCGGCACCGCGGCTTTCTACAACTCCGCCTATGGCGCGCTGTCGAATATCTATGAAGGCGATCCGGCCTGGAACGATTTCACCCAGGACCAGGGGCGCATCGGCTATGAGTTCGAGCACCGCTTCAACGACTGGCTGACTGTGCGCCAGAACCTGCGCTACAACGCCGTCGATTCAGACATCGAATATAGCGGCCACTATTCGGTCGGCGCCGACCAGCCGCTTGAGCGCTACTGGGGCCATTACACGGAAGCGATGAAGAACTTCGTCGTCGACAACATGGCCCAGCTTGAATTCGACACCGGTCCGGTCAAGCACACCGCGATTGCCGGCATCGACTACGCCTGGTCGGACTATGACGCCGGCAGCGGGCTCTCCTACGTCTCGGTCGAGGACATCAAGGCCGCCCCCGTCCCGCATTCCGGCGGGCAGGAGATGAACCAGCTCGGCGTCTACCTGCACGACCAAATGGAGTGGAACGATTTCACCCTGTTCACCAGCGGCCGCTACGACTGGATCGACACCACCTCCACCGCGGCGGATTTCAGCCAGTCGAAGCAGAAGGACAGCGCCTTCTCCGGCCGCGTCGGCCTGTCCTACCGGACCGAATGGGGCATCGTTCCCTACGTCAACTATTCGACCTCATTCTCGCCCAACATCGGCTTCGTCTATGACGACATTACGAGTTCCGTCGGCCGCGTCGCCCGCCCCACCATCGCCACGCAGAAGGAGATCGGCGTCAAATACGAGATCCCCGACCGCAACGCGACCGTCAGCGCCGCGCTGTTCGACATCGACCAGAAGGACGGCGTCGTCTTCGACGCCTCGACCGGCATCAACAAGCAGCGCCAGCTCGACCTAAACTCGCGCGGCGTCGAGCTGGAGGCCAATGCCTCGCTTGACAATGGCTTCAGCATCATCGCCTCCTACACCTATCTGCGCGTGAAGATCGAACGCGGCGCCGAAGGTACCGACGGCAAGGAACTGTCGGCGACGCCGAATCACATCCTGTCGCTCTGGGGCCATTATCAATTCGAGAACGGCACGCTGGATGGGCTCGGACTCGGCGCCGGTGTGCGCTTCGCCGGCGCCAGCTACGGCGACGACACCAACACTTTCAAGAACGACGCGCGCGCCTTCGTCGATGCCTCGCTGTCCTACGATTTCGGCTACCGCAATCCGAAGCTCGAAGGCGTGAAGCTGCAGATCAACGCCAAGAACCTGTTCGACAACCAGCAGACGATCTGCTCGGCCGGCTATTGCTACCGCGACGAGGGCCGCTCGCTGTTCGGCAGCCTGCGCTATCGTTTCTGATGTCAGTCTCCGCCTCGAACCCGGCCGCCTCGTCGCCGGCCGCCATCGTTGCGGCGATCGGCGGCCTCTATGTGGCCCAGAGCGTGATCGGTGGCATCACCTGGACGGGTCTCCCGGCCGTGATGCGCGACCAGGGCCTGCCGCTCGACCGTATCGGCCTGCTTACCCTGATCGCCCTGCCGTGGGCGCTGAAATTCATGTGGTCGCCGGCAGTGGAGCGCTACCGGCTTCCGCTGTCGGGACGAGACCGAACCGGCGCGATTGTCCTCATCGGTGGCCTGGTCTCCATCGCCGGACTGCTGGCTGTCGCACAACTCGGCCCGGCCGCTTTCTGGCCCGTGGTCGCCTGCCTGACGGTGGTTGCCTTTGCAGCTGCGACCGTCGACATCGCCTGCGACGGTTTTGCGGTGCAGAACCTTGCCGGCAAGAATCTCGGCTGGGGTAATGCGGCCCAGGTCGGCGGCGCCTATCTCGGCTCGGCGATCGGCGGCGGCCTGTTCCTCTTCCTTGTCGACGTCCAGGGCTGGCGTCCGGCGGTGTCGGCCATGGCCTCGCTGCTGGTGCTGCTCGGCCTGCCCTTCCTGCTCGGCGTCGCTGGCCGGTCGCACGAGGAAGTTCGCGACCACGTGCCCTCGCTCGGCATGGCGTTGCGGCGTCCGCAGATACAACGCGGCCTGGTGGCGTCGGCGATCTACGTTCTGGCGCAGAAGGCGGCGCTAGCGATGCTCGGCCCGTTTCTCGTCGATGCCGGGCTCAGCCTTTCCACCATCGGCCTGGTCAACGGCGCCGGCAGCATGATCCTCGGCGTCGCGGCCGCCCTTGCCGGCGGCGCGCTCGTCCGGTGGTTGGGCACGCGCAGCGTGCTTGTGCTCGCGCTCGTCTTGCAGGCTGGATCGCTGTTCGTCCTCGCCGCCTTCGCGCTTTCGGGCGTTTTCCCGGCAGGCCCGCTGGCAGCTGTCGCAATGCTGAGTTCCTCCGGCATCATGGCGCTCGGCTTCGTCGCGCTTTATGCGCAGTTCATGCGCTGGTCGGACCCGAGGCAAGCGGGCGTCGATTTCACGCTTTTCCAGTGCATGGACGCATTGGTCAGCATGGCGGGCGGCATCCTGGCCGGCTATGCGGCGCAGCATCTCGGCTATGGTGCGCTGTTTGCCGGAGCGGGCGTGGTCGCGCTGCTGGCAGCGCCGGCGATCGCCATGGTCAGCGACCGCGACTGAGACGAGACGGCGCTATTCCTCGCCGGCTCCGTCCTCGCCTTGCGCGCCGCGGCGCCAATAGGCGGTGACCAGATGCCGGTCGCGCGGCAAGCCCCATTCCTTGCGTGCTATCCGGCGGATCTCGCGGAAGTCGGCGAACTCGCATCCCGCCCAGACATAGAGATCGTCAGGGCATGGCAGCCGGGCGCATTCGCGCAATGCCTCCGGAAGCAGGCCGGCGCGGCCTGCTTCGCGGCCATGCCGGTAGAGCCAACGGACGGCGATGTTCTCGCCTGCCGCCAACGTCACTCGGTCTCGCGGACCATCGACCTCGATGAAGGCCTCGGCGCGGGCGGACGGCGCCAGCTCTTCCAGCATCCGGCCGATCGCCGGAAGCGCGGTATCGTCGCCCAGAAGAAGCAGGTTGGACGCCTCGGGCAAACCGCCACCGCCGGGACCGATCATGCCGATGATGTCGCCGACCCGCGCATTCTGCGCGAAAGTCGCTGCCGGCGTCTCGGTGCCCGGATGCAGCACGAAGTCGATGTCGAGCCAGCCCTCGGCCACATCCAGCGCGCGGATCGTATAGACCCGGATGGTCAGCGCATCCTCGCCCGACGGCCAGACGATAAGGCCGTCGGCGCCCATGGTCGGCCAGACCGCCTGCCGCCCGGCCGGCGGCAGCAGAAGGCGGACATGAAATCCGCCATGAGCGAAGCGGCCGAGGTCGCGGCCGGAGAAGCGCAGGCGCTGCATATGCGGCGACAATTTCGTCGAGGACAGCACCGTTATTTCGCGGAAGAACACCGGCGTTCCAGCGTCCGTGCCGTCGCCATGCCAGCGCAATCCTTCGGTCGTGCTGAGATGCGCGGCGATATGGCCGGCAAAGATCATCTTCATATAGGAGAGGCAGGTCTCGTCCTCCGCCGCGATACGGACCAGCACGCCGTGATCGTCGAACGATGCGTTCAACGAGCCGTAATGCATACGGAATTCCCATCGGCCGGCATCGCCGGTGTCGATCTCATGGTCGCTATGCTCGGCGCGCAGCCTGTCCATCACCGCGCGAATGTCATCGTTTTGGATACGAGTTTGGGCGCTCAAGAGCTTCATCGCCGGGCCTTTCGATGTCGTCATGGGCACCGGCATGCCACAGCGTCGGCGGCTTTGCCACTAAAACATGATCATTAAAGTCAAATTTTGTGTCGACTTGCGGAAAGACCCAGCCTGCTGTCCGGTTTCAGCTGATGACCAGGCTTGCGATCCGGTCGCCGTCCAGCGTGAAGGCCATGTCGCCCTCGCCGTTGAAGCCATTGCCCGTCACGGCGACACGAGCATGGTAGGCGCCGTCACGCTGCGCGATGCGGACGATGCGAAGATTGGACTGCACGCCGATATTGTCTGATCGGTTCCACCGCGCGACCCCGTCGCGGCCATGGAAATCGCGACCCCAGTCGCTCAGGAAAGCGTCGTCAGTGAATGTACCGAGAAAGGCCTCGCTATCGCCGGCGTTGGTGGCTTCGACAAAGCGGCGGATCGGGTCGGGGGTGGTCATCAATCCAGCCTGTGCATCAGATCGTCATCCAGCCAGCGGCCGAAGAAATAGACCAGTTGCTTGTGCCACCATGGCCAGTCGTGACTGACGTCGCCGCCCCAATAGTCGACCCAGGCGGGAATGGATTTGTCGCGCAGCACCTGCTC
>NZ_RZSA01000385.1:0-5680 GCF_003998075.1 Mesorhizobium sp. M2A.F.Ca.ET.037.01.1.1
GGGCTGTTCCTGTCGCAGCTTCTGTCGGGCCGCGATGTCGCCGAAATTCCCTCGGCGCTGATCGGCCTGCCGGCGCCGCAGACCAGTCTCCCGCCGCTGGAAGGGGTGAACCTGCCGGGGCTCGATTCCAAAAGTTTTGCCGGCAGGGTGACGCTCGTCAATGTGTTCGCGTCCTGGTGCGCGCCGTGCCGCGAAGAGCATCCGGTGCTGCTCGGCCTGTCGCAGGACAAGCGCTTCACGCTTACGGCGCTGAACTACAAGGACCAGCCGGAAAACGCCCGCCGCTTCCTCGGCGATCTCGGCAATCCCTATCAGGCGATCGGCGTCGACCCGGCCGGACGCGCGGCGATCGACTGGGGTGTCTACGGCGTGCCGGAAACCTTCGTCATCGGCAAGGACGGCAAGATCGCCTACAAGCATGTCGGGCCGCTGACACCCGACTCCGTGAGGACGCTGCTGTTGCCACAGATCGAGAAGGCCTTGGCGGCGCCGGGTTGACGCCACCTCATCCGGCCGCTTCGCGGCCACCTTCTCCCCGAGGGGGGAAGAGGTCGGCGCCGGCGCTTACCTGTTCCTCTCCCCCTCGGGGAAAGGTCGGATTGCCCCGAATTGCCCTTCGCAATTCGGTTGGCGGTCCGGGTGAGGGCCTGTCGCTCAGCCGTAGATCTGCTTGCGGATCTGGTAGAGCATCTCGGAACGGTCGGCGCGCAGATCGGCGAGATCGCGGCCGGACAGGTTTTCGATTTCGGCGACGAGGCGGTTGTACTGGCGGCGCTTGGCGATGCTGGCGCGAGCGCGGTAGACAAGATTGTCGAACATGACAGGGTTCCTTTCATGCCGCGCTGGTGCGGCCGGTTGTTCCTCCCTGACAATTGCGAGCATGACATAGGAATGGTGCGTTGCAAAAGAAAGATGTTGCAATGCACTATTGCAACCAGCGCATAGCCGGTTAACCGCGGGTAAGGGGCTCCTGCATCCGGCATGGCGGCCTTTGGCGCTACGCTTCACGCAGTTCTCATCCGTTTTGTCATACAAATTACAGGCCTGCCGTCTTGCCAGAATGGCCGCGGGCTGGCTTGATCCGTCCGTCACCTGATGCCGGGAGGAAACGCATGGCGGCCGCTGACTATTACGAAATTCTCGATCCGCGCTTCGCGCGCCTGTTCAACGGCAGCGCGCAGGTGGAAAAGCTGTTCACCGGATGCCGGTGGGCGGAAGGGCCGGCCTGGTTCGCCGCCGGCCGCTATGTCGTCTGGTCCGACATCCCGAACAACCGCATGCTGCGCTATGACGAGACCGATGGCAGCGTCAGCGTGTTCCGCCAGCCGTCCGGCAATTCCAACGGCAATACTGTCGACCGGCAGGGCCGGCTGGTGACGTGCGAGCATTCCGGCCGCCGCGTCAGCCGCACCGAATTCGACGGCTCGACCACCACCATCGCCGACAAGTGGAAAGGCAAGCGGCTGAACTCGCCCAACGACGTCGTGGTGCGCTCCGACGGCTCGATCTGGTTCACCGATCCGAGCTATGGCATCGACACCGACTATGAGGGCGACAAGGCCGAAAGCGAGATCGGCGCCTGCAATGTCTACCGGGTCGACCCGGAGACCGGCGATGTCGAGGCCGTCATCACCGACATGGTGCGGCCGAACGGGCTCGCCTTCTCGCTGGACGAAAGCCTGCTCTATGTCGCCGACACCGGCCGCACGCATGGCGAGAAGAACCCGGCGCATATACGTGTCTTCACTGTCGGCAAGCACGGCAAGAAGGTTTCGGGCGGCAAGGTCTTCGCCGACTGCACCGCCGGCCTGTTCGACGGGTTTCGGCTCGATTCCGACGGGCGCATCTGGACAAGTGCTGCCGACGGCATCCATTGCTACGACCCGGACGGCACGCTGATCGGCAAGGTCAAGGTGCCGGAAGTGACCGCCAACTGCGTGTTCGGCGGCAACAAGCTGAACTGCCTCTACATAGCCGGCACCACCTCGCTCTATATGGTGCGGCTGATGGTGAACGGGGCGAAGACTTTTTGAAGCTGTTCAAGGCGCTTCTTTGGCCTTTGCTGGCCTTTCTGCGCATCCCCGCAGCGCCCGCCGCGCTGCGGTTCCCGCAACCACCGCCATCCGCTTTGCCGGAGCGAATTGCCAAACCGCCGCCCGACGTCAACCGGCAGAACCCAAGGGGAGGACATCATGCCATTCGTCAACATCCGCATCGTCAAGGAAGTGATCGCCGCCGATCCGGCCGGCAAGAAGGCTGACATCGCCAAGAAGGTGACTTCGGCCATCATGGAGGCCACCGGGCTTGGCAACAACGATGTCTGGGTTGTGTTCGAGGAGGTCAACGCCCGCGACTGGTATGTCGGCAAGACCGATGTCGAGACGCTGCGGAAGGGGTAGCTTCTTCCTTCTCCCCTTGCGGGAGAAGGTGGCCTCGCGAAGCGAGGTCGGATGAGGGGTGTTCCAGCTTGGCGACGCCGTTTGTCCAGCGACGAGGTCGCCAATGCCTCACTTCGCTGGAACACCCCCTCATCCGTCTCGGCGCTGCGCGCCGATCCACCTTTTCCCACAAGGGGAGAAGGGGAAGACCGCTCATCGTTCGCGAATAAATCTTGCGAAACCCTGCACCGCCTCACGCATCGCCTGGCGGTTCGAACCCTCTGTCAGGATCGCCTCCATCTCCCCCGGCTTCTTGCCCAGCAGCGCGATCTCCAGCGCCGCCTCCTCATACAGCGCAAACGACATCGTCCGCATGATCTCGGCGAGCGCCGCCCGGGCGTAGAGCGAGCGGGTCGAGGCATGCACCAGCATCGCCGGCTTGCCGACGGCGGCGTCGCGCGACACCAGCCAGTCGAGCGCGTTCTTCATGCCGCCGGGGACGCCATGCGCGTATTCCGGGCAGGAGACGATGACGCCATCGGCAGGGGTGACCATCTCGATCAGGCGCGCCGCTTCGGGCGGCGTGCGCTCGCCCTCATCGTCGGGGTTGAAGATCGGCAGCCGGCCGAGCCCGTCATAGACCTGGACGCTACAGTCGTCAGGGGCATTGGCGGCCAGGGCGGCAAGCAGGGCCGAATTGGTCGACGCGGCGCGCAGGCTGCCCGATAGGGCGATGATCTCGATCAAGGGAGGCCCGGACGAAGAGTGAGTCGTCAGGCGAGGCTACCACATGGTCTGCCGGTAATCGTCGTCCAGCTCGCGGTCGATCTCGCCGGCGCTTTCTGACAGCGCCAGCTGGTCGCGGATGATCTGGCCGAGCGTCGGCAGCGTCGCGCGGTCGTACCAGGTCTCCGGCTTCCAAAGATCGGAGCGCATGAAGGCCTTTGCGCAGTGCATATAGGCGGCCTTGACCGTCACCACGATGACGCTCTGGGGCTCCTTGCCGTCGACCGCCAGGCGTTCGCGCAAGGTGGGATCGACGGTGATGCGGGCGTCGCCATTGACGCGCAGCGTCTCGTTCATGCCGGGGATCAGGAAAAGCAGTCCAACCGACGGGTTGCGGATGATGTTTTCCAGCGTGTCCAGCCGGTTGTTGCCGGGGCGGTCGGGGATGGCGATGGTGTTGTTGTCGAGGATGGCGGCGAAGCCGGGCTTGTCGCCCTTCGGTGTGACGTCGGCATTGCTGGCGCCGTCGGAGGAACCGATCAGCACGAAGGGGCTCTTGCCGATGAAGGAGCGGCAATGGCCGTCGAGGCTCTTCAGTTCCTTGCGGATCGAGCCGTCGGTCGGCCGGGGCGTCTTGTAGATCGTCCTCAGCTCGTCATGCGTGGTGAGAAATTCCATGCCGTCCCCCCTTATTCCGGCGCAATTCCGGACGGAAAACCGCGTCACACTTTTCCTGGAATTGCTTTAGTTCCCGGCCTTCTCTTCCTTGGCTTTTTCCTCGAGCGAGTGGCGCATGATCAGCGGCATCTGGCTGAAGGTGAACAGCAAGGTGATCGGGATCGTGCCCCAGACCTTGAAATATAGCCAGGTCGCCTCGGAGAAGTTACGCCACATCACCTCGTTGAGCACGGCCAGGAACAGGAAGAAAAGGCCCCAGCGGAAGGTCAGCTTGCGCCAGCCCTCGGCATCGAGCTGAAAGGCGGAATCGAAGACGTAGCCGAGCAGCGAGCGGCCGAACAGCAGCCCGCCGAGCAGGGTTACGCCGAACAGCGAGTTGATGATCGTCGGCTTCATGAAAGCGAAGGTCTTGTCCTGCAGGTAAAGCGCCAGCGCGCCGAAGACGAAGACGACGATCGCCGAGACCAGCGGCATCAGCGGCAGGCTGCGCGTGAGCAGCCAGGAGACGCCGAGCGAAAGCGCGGTCGCGACCATGAAGAAGGCCGTGGCGATCAGGATCGGCTCGCCGAGATGGGCAAGCACCGGGAATTTCTCGGCCAGCCACTCGCCACGGATGGTGGTGAAGAAGAACACCAGGCCCGGCCCAAGCTCGAGCAGGAATTTCAGGCCGGGGTTCATCGGCTTGCGGCGTGGATCGGACGGGTCGCGTTCGAGGATGTTCATAAAAACCCTTCTTGCGCATGATCTGGCCGAAAAGCGGGCGGCTTTCCAAGATCACGCCTTTGTTCAGGCGACGCCGGCGATCGCTCTGGCAAATTCGCTGGCCGAAAACGGTTCGAGGTCATCGACCTGCTCGCCGACGCCAATGAAATAGACCGGCAGCCGGTGCTTGGCGGCGATCGCCACCAGAATACCGCCGCGGGCCGTGCCGTCCAGCTTGGTCATCACCAGCCCGTTGACGCCGGCGACGTTGCGGAAGATCTCGACCTGGTTCAGCGCATTCTGGCCGGTGGTGGCATCGACCGTCTGCAGCACCGTGTGCGGCGCTTCCGGATCGAGTTTTCCGAGCACGCGCACGATCTTCTCCAACTCCGCCATCAGCTCGGTCTTGTTCTGCAGCCGGCCGGCCGTGTCGATGATCAAAACGTCGGAGCCGGCCTCCTTGGCCTTCTCGAAGGCGTCATAGGCGAGGCCCGCCGCGTCGGCGCCGAGCTTGGTGGCGATGACCGGCGATTTCGTGCGCTCGCCCCAGATCTTCAGCTGCTCGATCGCGGCGGCGCGGAAGGTATCGCCGGCGGCCAGCATCACCTTGAGGCCGCCATCGGTGAGCTTGGCGGCCAATTTGCCGATGGTGGTGGTCTTCCCGGTGCCGTTGACGCCGACGACCAGGATTACATGCGGCTTATGGCTGAGATCGAGCTCGAGCGGTTTTGCCACCGGCATCAGCACCTTCTCCACCTCCGCGGCCATCACGGCGCGGACTTCAGAGTCGGAGACGTCGCGGCCGTAGCGGCTGGAGGCGAGCGAGTCGGTGACGCGCAGCGCCGTCTCCACGCCGAGATCGGCGCGGATCAGCACGTCCTCCAGGTCCTGCAGCGTGTCCTCGTCCAGCTTTCGCTTGGTGAAGACGCCGGCAATGTTGCCGGTGAGCTCGCGGGACGAGCGGGCGAGCCCTTCGCGCATGCGCTGGAACCAGGAGCGCCTTGGCGCCGGCTCCGAAGTCTTTGCCGGCTCGGCTTTCTGCTCGACCTTCTTTGAGACCGTCACCTTGCCGGCGGCGGGAGCGGACCGCGGCTCGGGGGTCGGCTGCGAGGCCGGTGCAGGCCCTACCTCCCCCTCGATGGGGGAGGTCCCGAGCGCAGCTCGGGGGTGGGGGTGACTGGCGCCAGCGTCGGCGC
>NZ_RZSA01000386.1:0-5679 GCF_003998075.1 Mesorhizobium sp. M2A.F.Ca.ET.037.01.1.1
ACAATTGCCGGTTGCTGGTCGCGGTGCCTGGACGTCATGGCCAATTCCGGCTGGGGCGGACGTGGCGGAGGCTGGAGCGGCGGCCTTCGCTCGGCCTGCAAGGGCGGGCTCTGAGGCTGGCTTGCCGTCGTGCCGGCAGGCGCGGCATTGGGCACGGCGCCGTTCTCGTCACGCGCGAACACCTTGCGGCCGCGCTTGCGCTTGCGGCGCTTGCGCGTCTTGCCTTTCGGCTGATCGCCATGCTGGTCGGCCTGACCGGCGCCAGTCTGTCTCTGGCCTGCATGTTTGGGGCCGGCATGTCTAGGGTCGGCATGTCTTTGGTGCGCACCCGTGTGGCGGCTGAATCGCGCCGGTTGCGGGCCTCCCGACTGCGCCGGCGATGCCCCGGACATGCCCACTGCCGACGCGCCCGCGCCGGTATCGTGGTCTTCCACTTCAGTTCCTTCCGGCGCCGCGCGAACCGGGAACGGACGCAGCAGGCACCTCGATTTGTTTCAAGTTGGCAACAGAGTAGCAGTGCCGTTCGCAATCACCAAGAGCGCGGGGCTCGAATTTTGGCAGGGTCACGTCGGGGCAATGTCTTGCCGGTTGAATAGCCGGCTTCAATCAGGCATGTCTCAAATGCTGGTTCAAAGAGGTTGGGCACCATCACAACAATGAGCTGCAACGCATGATGACGACGCCATGAATTGGAGGCGCTATTTCTGGCCGGTCATAGGCATCGCGGCCGTTGCGTTCTCGCTGTGGCTGCTCATTCACGAATTGCGCGGCGTATCGCTCGACGATGTCTGGGCCGGTATCGCCGCCATCCCGCCGCGCGGCTGGGTGCTGGCGGCGCTAAGCTCCGTCGTCGCCTATGCCTCGCTCGCCGGCTACGACCACATAGCGCTCTTGCATATCGGCAAGAAAGTATCGTGGCTGTTCGTCACGCTGTGCTCCTTCACCACCTACGCGGTGTCGCACAATATCGGTGGCTCAGTGTTTTCCGGCGCGGTGATCCGCTATCGCGCCTATGCCACAAGGGGGCTGACCGGCCAGGAGATCGGCGTGCTGGTGGCGATCTGCTGGTTCACCTTCATCCTCTCCAGCGTCTTCCTCGGCGGCCTCGTTCTGCTGTTCGAGCCGCAGATCATCGCTCGCTTCACCGGCACGCCGCACCATGGCGCCGCCTTCGCCGCCGGGCTTGCCATGCTCATCCTCGTTGGCGCCTATGCCTTCGGCAGCTGGCTGGGGCTGAGACCGCTGAAGATCGGCTCCTTCCAGTTGCACTACCCGGCGCTGCCGATCGTGGCGAGACAGTTGCTGGTCGGGCCTGTCGAGCTGCTGGCCGCCGCCGCGATCATCTATTTCGCCCTGCCGGAGACCGGCAACCCCGGCTATTTCGTCGTGCTCGGCGTGTTCATGGTCTCGTTCTCGATCGGGCTCCTGTCGCATGCGCCGGGCGCGCTCGGCGTGTTCGAGGTCGTCTTCCTCACCGGACTTTCGGACATGGATCCTGTGGGCGTGCTTGCAGCGCTTCTGGTGTTCCGCCTGTTCTATCTCATCATTCCGCTGCTGATCGGCCTTTGCATGGTGCTCTATTTCGAGCATTCGCAGTACAGCAAAGGCGGCAGTTGAGCCCTTTGCCCGCTTCCGCGGGGAGCATCCGCAAAAAGGCTGCGGTTGATCTCAGTTGCGGGCTTGACTATTTTCCGATGGCGGCTACAAGGCAGCGCTCGCGGCACATGAGCCGCTTGGCTAGCGCGATACCAGACGCGCCTGCTGGGGAATAGGTTAACGGTAGACCCACGGACTCTGACTCCTGTGCTATCGCTTAAATGTCAAGCACTTAACCCCACCTCTCCTGTCTAACAGCTCGTCGGCCATCAATTAGTTAGCGGGTGAATTGTCTAACTTTTCAGAGCGTTTGAGGAGTGTCTTTGGCCCTCGACTTTGGGCTGTTAAGCTCACGTGATCTGCCCCGCGATCGAACCTGATCGCCCTGCCCCTTTCGGCCGCGAACGTCCCAATCGTTGCCTGCAAATCTCCGTCCGGGTCATCTAGGCCAATGGCGCGCAACACAGCTATGCCGGCCACTATCGAGACGGGGCCGGGCATGACGGCCAGCAGCTTTTCGAGTTCAGTGGTGATTTCAAGCATGTAGCTTTGTTGGCCCGTATTTGTCGGCATCGGCGATGAATTCGGTATAGACGGCTTCGAGTTGCGCAACGGCTTGATCCTTGGTTTCTTCGCGTCCTGAAAAACTTCCACCACGGCCGGTATCGGGATCTTTCCCATTCACGAACCAGGCCCAGCTTCCCCGCTGATCCCCGCTGATCACGGTCATGATGCGGCCGGCCCTAGAACCGCCATGCGTTGCGGAAAAATCGCGCGGCAAAGTTTGGTTGACGATCACTGTCCTCGCCCATTGGAGTTGAACGCGGCCGCCGCGATCGCGGACGAACTTGAACGCCTGCGGCCTTCGCTCGACGATCGCGAGCACCTTTCCGGCCTGCTCGAGCACCCGGTAGCCGCTCTCGGTGGCCTCGACCTGGTAGCGCTCCTTCATGGTCGGAACCGCTCGGTGTGCCATACGATCTTGCCGTCGACCTTCATCGGCTTGTGGATGACGAGCTTCCTCGGCAGGTGGTCGGGGTGCAGCTCGAGCAACGTCAGCTGGATGTCGGGCTTGCAGCGGCTGCAGTCGAACTTCAACTTGAACGGATCCGCGCCGCCGCCATAGACCATCATCAAGTCGGCCGAACGGCAGTAGCGCACATTCCCGCACGCGCACTCCACCTTCAACAGCAAATTGTGCCGGGTCGCCTTGCCCAGCGTATCGACCTTCTCGTGCGCCATGAGAACGAAATGAGAACAAATTCCTTGCCCGTCAAGCCGGTCTGTGGAATCTTTTCGTCATGAGCGACGAGCCGACACGCCTTGGAGAGATGATCACGCAGTGCACTCGAGGCCCGCTCGGGCATGTCTGCGAACAGAAGGCTGCGGCAAGGATGCCGGCTGGGGATTTGCCAAGCCGAAGAGACCGTCGCACTGGTTCTGCTACGAGCACCGCAGCGACGGGGAGGCCTACCTTTGATCAGAAAGCCGCGCACCGGCGTTTATCCCGACCGCGAGGTCGACTGCCAGGAGGCCACGGAGCCGGGTTTTCAGGCGATCATTGATTGCATGATCGAGGCCGGCTGGACGCGAGGAGGCCAAGCGCGCGCTGCGCCGGCTGATCGCTGCCGACAACATGACGCAGAAGGAAAACGCCAAGGGAGAAGCAGAGCTGCGATCCCCCGGGCCATGATCCGGGCCGGCTGGCCCGACCTTAGGAGTGAGGACAGGTAGTTCGGCCCTTAGTAATGCGCTACGGATGAAACCGAGTCGGGCCTCCCGATCAGCTGTGTATCGTGAAGTCATACTATACCCGCAACACAAAAACTGCATCAACGTCCGAGTAGGGCGTAACCACACCCGTCGGGCTCTTCAAGGGCGCGGAACAAAAACCAGCTCCGGGCGTTGGAAGTAACTTTGCCGCGCGCAACGTGGCTTTGCTGGGGGCGTAGTTCCGATCTCAACTAGGCTTGTTTCCTTGCTGACATTTAAATCGCGGAGAGCGCCTAGGGAGGGCGGACATGTCGAATATCGAGAGACTGCCCAGCGCATCGCGCAAGCTGACGGAGTTTGAGGCTCTCGTCGCGGCTGCCCCAACTGCTCTGGATGCCATTCCGGGGGCTGTATACCTTTGCGATCACGAAGGCTGGCTCATCCAGTACAATTCAGAGGCTGCCGCACTTTGGGGACGGACTCCAAGGCTAGACGAAACGAAGGAGCGGTTCTGCGGCTCGCATCGCCTGTTCCTGCCTGATGGCACGCCGCTGCCGCACGAGACGTGCCCGATGGCCGATGCAGTTCGCTCAGGCGCTGCCACCCGAAACGCAGAGGTCATTATGGAGAGGCCTGACGGCTCCCGCATCACGGCCCTCGTCAACATTCGAGCCCTCAAAGATCACGGCGGCAACATACAGGGCGCGATCAATTGCTTTCAGGACATTTCGGCTCACAAGGCGGTCGAGGATGACGTCCGCCAGAAGAGCAAGGACTTGGAGGACTTTTTTGAGAACGGAGCGGTTGGGCTGCATATCGTCAGCAGCGAAGGCATCGTTCTGAGGGCGAACAAGGCTGAACTGAAACTCCTCGGCTATTCGGAGGAGGAGTATGTAGGCCGTCACATCGCAGAATTTCACGTGGACGCTCCTGTCATCGGCGACATCCTTCACAAGCTTTCGTGCGGTGAAAGACTAGACCGGCAACCTGCGCGACTTCGTGCAAAGGACGGGTCCATCAAGCAGGTGCTGATCACCTCCAACAGCCGCGTTGATGATGGCAAATTTGTCAACACACGGTGCTTCACTATAGATGTGACGCACCTCAATGAAGCCGAAAGGGCACGTCGCGAGAGCGAGGAGCGCCTGGCCGCAACCTATGAGGCGGCGACTGTCGGTATTACCGAGATAGACGAGACCGGTCGCTTGCTTCGCGTGAACGACGCAATCTGCAAAATGCTCGGCCGCGCACGCGAGGAAC
Organism: Mesorhizobium sp. M2A.F.Ca.ET.037.01.1.1; assembly: GCF_003998075.1. Classification (NCBI taxonomy): domain Bacteria; kingdom Pseudomonadati; phylum Pseudomonadota; class Alphaproteobacteria; order Hyphomicrobiales; family Phyllobacteriaceae; genus Mesorhizobium; species Mesorhizobium sp. M2A.F.Ca.ET.037.01.1.1. The sequence continues at coordinate 4,570 of NZ_RZSA01000386.1, forward strand.
TCCTGAAGATGACGTTCCTCGACTATACGCATGAGGAAGACCGCGCAGAGGACGCAACCCTCTACGCCCGTCAGGTTGGCGGAGAGATCGACAACTACACGCTGCGCAAGCGCTGCTGCTGGCCGGACGGCACAATCGTTTACCTCGACGTCTACGCTTCCGCAGTCCGCGACCAGTCCGGACAGTTTGTCTACGGCGTGCGCATTATCCAAGACGTGACCGAAGCCAAACGCATGGAAGACCGAATCCGCGAGAGCGAGCAGCACATGCGAGACCTCCTTGAGGCCATGCCCGCCGCGGTCTACACCACCGACCCGAGCGGCCGCATAACATTTTTCAATAAAGCCTGCATTGATATGGCAGGACGCCGCCCTCAGCTTGGCGATGAGTGGTGTGTGACTTGGCGCCTTTACACGGCTGACGGGACTCCTCTGCCGCACGATCAATGTCCGATGGCTGTGGCCCTCAAAGAGAACCGCGCGGTGCGCGGAGTTGAGGCGTTGGCAGAGCGGCCTGACGGCACATTCGTCCCATTCATACCTTATCCCACCCCGCTCTATGACAGCCAGGGCAAGCTGATTGGCGCCATTAACATGCTGGTCGACATCACCGAGCGCAAGCAGGCGGAGAACAGGCAAAGGATGCTGATCGACGAACTAAATCATCGCGTCAAGAACACGCTGGCGACAGTGCAGTCCCTGGCAGTCCAAACTGCGCGCCATTCGGAAAGCCTTGAGGGATTTGGGCAGCGTTTTCAAAGCAGGCTGCTGGGGCTTGCCCGCGCCCACGACCTGCTGACGAAGCGTCGTTGGGAGGACGCGCCGCTCGATTTTCTCGCTCGGGAGTTGTTGGACCCGATCTCAGGAGCTTCTGGGGACAGGGTGGAGATCCACGGGCCGGCGGCTATGCTCGACCCCAAAACCGCTCTCAATCTCACTATGGTTTTGAACGAACTTGCGACAAACGCGGCAAAGTACGGGGCATTGTCCTCCGCCAGCGGAACACTGTCACTCAGCTGGCAGCTTTCCGAAGGACCCGATCTCAACCGGCTGGAGTTACTCTGGCAGGAACTGGGGGGCCCGCCCGTTCAGGCGCCGACGAGGCGTGGAT
>NZ_RZSA01000387.1:0-5659 GCF_003998075.1 Mesorhizobium sp. M2A.F.Ca.ET.037.01.1.1
GGTTACCCAATAGCCCACGCCATACGGGATCGCCTCGTCGTCGAAATCGTAAGCGGGATTGTGCAAGCCCGGCGTCGAGCCGTTCCCCAAGAGGATGATCGCGCCCGGCCGCGCTTCCAGCATGTAGGCAAAGTCTTCGGATCCCATCGAAGGCTTGACGTTGTCGTTTACGGCGTCATGGCCCACGAGGCCGCGGGCTGCGGTGATCGCGAAATGTGTTCCGGCCGTGTGATTGAATGTAAGGGGTTCGAGCCGCCGATGCCTGAACTCAATTTCCGCGCCCATCCCGTGGGCCACGCCCTCGGCGCATAACCTGATCTGCCGCTGCGCCAGATCGCGCACGGCGGAGGTCAGACTCCTGACAGTCCCACCCATTTCGACCTGGTCCGCGATGACGTTGTAGGCTTGGCTCGCCGTGAACTTCGTGACAGAAACGACGAGGGCGTCAGTGGGGTCGGTGTTGCGGGACACCACGGTCTGGAGGGCAACGATGATTTGTGCGGCGGTGACCACAGGGTCGACAGTCCTGTGGGGCGAAGCTGCATGCCCGCCCCTCCCCTTGACGATGATGTCAAACTCGTCAAGCGCCGCCATCATACCGCCCTCCCGGATGGCGAACTGGCCAATGTCAGTGCCGGGTGAGTTGTGCAGGCCGTAGACCTGGGAGATGTTGAAGCGCTCCATGATTCCTTCCTGGACCATCTTCAAAGCACCTCGTCCATCTTCCTCGGCGGGCTGGAAGATCAAAGCCGCTGAGCCTTTGAAGTTGCGCGTCGCGGCGAGGTGTTTTGCAGCCGCCAATAGCATCGCGGTGTGGCCGTCATGGCCGCACGCGTGCATCTTGCCGGGTATCCGCGAGGACCAGGCCTTGTTCGACGCTTCCAGGATCGGCAGGGCATCCATATCGGCGCGCAGTCCGATCGTCGGCCCCTCCCCGCCCTCACCCTGGATCAGGGCAACCACGCCGGTCTCGGCGATGCCCGTCTCGATGTGATTGATACCGAAGGAGGCCAGCTTCTCAGCAACGAACTTCGCCGTATTGTGCACCTCGTATCCCAGTTCCGGATTCTGGTGCAGGTAGCGGCGCCATTGCGTGGCTTCTTCCTGGAGATGTCGGAAAGTGTCGACGCTGTACATCTATTAGTTCCCAGCTTTTTCTGTCCTAGTGCCTTATTTAAGCGAGCATCATTCCGCAGCACGATTTCGTCAAATGCCTTTTGTGTATCATCGACATCTAGTAACGAGATGGACCCGAGGCTCGCTTTTCAGCACAGAGGTCGGTCCCGGCCAGCACATGCTAGGTCGCCGTGGGGCAAGTCGGTTACGGAACTGACCCTTGGATGTCTGCGTCCTCGCGCGTCGGCCCGGCCCACCGAATTAAGATCGTGAGGCCCTCTCTGACCAGATCATCCATGACAGCGTGGACCGCGGCCTCGGCGATGGCACTAGTCACGGGGCGGCGGAAGCTAGGATTTCCCTCCGACATCGAGCATAATCAGGCTGCGATCGAAAAAGGGTCCGGGAAGCAGCGTCATTGTCGCAAATCACAGCATCGATGATCGCCGTCAGGTGGCTAGGGCAATTGTTTGGTCGTGATCGATCTTGTTTCGTAGGCGACCGGGGTTGTCCCTCCGGAGATAATGAAGTCGGCCATGACCGGGTAATTTCAGCAGGGAGAAAGGGAGCGCGTTGAATGCATGTCCCCCTGCGGGCCTAGGCATGAAGAGGTCGTTGCCTTCGAGGCCGCCCAGTCCCGCTGACGCGTTGGCAAATTGGTCGTGGTTTAAGGCCGGGGCGAAGAACGTCGCCAATCGGCGAGGGACGCAAAAAGCCATTGTCGCGCTTGCCAGAAGACTGGCGGTGATCATGCCTCGCACGTGGCTGGACGCCACCGAACTTCGCTGGAAACGGCAAGACACCATGCTTGCGGCCACCTGACCCAATTGTATGGACCGGCTGCTGATCGCAAGTGAGGCGTGGAGGATAGCGGAAGTCGCTCATATGTATCCGGCCCTTTTGGTCGGCTCGCGTGTCATGGCCTTGATGGGGAATTCGCACGCACCGTTAATCTCATTAGCGGATAGGTTGCCAGGCAACCATTTGGGTCAAACAGATTCCGGGTGCGTTCATATTCGCTCCATGCTTCTCGCGCACTGGGGGGTGGCGGTTTAGATGGCCGTCACCTCGTTTCGGTGCTGCCGAATGTCCAGCCATTGCGCAGCACGGTATTGCCGTGCTGCCCGGCGCGAGAGCACTTCGCAACTCGCAGTTCGCAATCCTGGAGAACCGTGCCGACGAGATATCGCCGCGCATGAGCGATCCGATCGTTGGACTCTACGAGGACTGGCTGTGGCTCGACGAGCTCATCGAAACGGTCAGCCAGGAGATCGAGGAGATCAGCCAGAACGAGGCGAACTGCCGTCGCCTGATGAGCGTGCCGGCGTCGCGCCGATGATCTCCTGGTCGCGGCGATCGGCACAGCGAAGCCTTCGATCGCTGTCGGGACTTTGGCGCTTCAGCGATAGCCAGTGCCGTGGCGAGCTTGCTGCGATGAAGCCGCGGCGCGGCATTCTGCAGCCATGCGCCGAAGCTGGCCGCCTGGATTAACAGAATTCGCAGATAAGCGGCTTCCTGGTTTTGAGATGCGGCGGACAGTCGGCTTCCCTCCGGTACTGTATTGCCGTGGCACGAGGCCAAGCCATGCGCCTGTTCGATGAGGAAGGCACGGATCTGGAAATCGTCGCGGTGCGCCGCGAGACCAGCCGCGATCGCAGCCATCGGGCTCGTAGCTCCATCAAAGCCACGTCGCGCACGCGATGACCTGCCGGCCAACACGACCGGCCAGTCCCCCGCGGCACAGCCGAAGCCAAGTCAGGACGAGGAGATGGTCGCCAACCGATCGAACAATCGAATAGGACATGAAGCACTAACAAGCTTGACCGCAATCGCTCCAGAAGCCATCGCAACTAGTGTCACCTCAAATCCGCCAACTGGCGGACAGAAGTCCTTCGGAGGGAGTTCGCTACGGTCCACGTGCTGATCGCATCATTGAATCAGACGCCGAACAGATCTTTCCGCCATTCTTCTAATCCCAAGAGCCAATCCGGAGAGAAGCAAGACCCTCCGGAGGACATCAAAACGCCGGCGATTCGGACAACTTAGAAGCGCCTGACATCAACACGATCGAATAGATAGGCGACCGGACACGATTGCCCGTTCAGATTTCGAAGATCTTCCGCGGCGTGTTTGTGATTACCTCAGCGCCGGTGCCGGCGACCCGGAATGTCTCGCTGATCACGTAACCGAAGTCGTCCTCAATCCAGTTGCCCAGCATCAAATGAAAGGTCATGTTCGGCTTCAGCTCAGTCGTGTCGCCATCCCGGAGGCTTGCAGTCGGTTCGAGCCAGCCAATGCCGTGCGCGTAGCCGCAGCGCGTTTCCTTTTCGAAACCGTGTTTGCGGAGCGTCTTGTAGAACGCGTTGGCCACTTCGCTGCACGTTGATCCCGGCCGGACTGCGGCGAGTGCCGCCTCAAGGCCTTCGACCTGGGCCTCATGAATGCGGCGCAGGCGTTCGGACGGGGCGCCGATCGAGAAAGTACGCATGAGGCCCGCGGAATATCCATGGCGAGTGCCGCCGAGTTCGAGATTGATCTGGGACCCGTCGCGGAACACGTCCCCCGTCCACGGAATGTGACAGGTACCTATCCGAGGCGAGGCGCAGAGATAGAAGGCCTTCAGCGCCGTTCCCGGCTTTCCATTCGCTCCCCGGATTAACGCCGCCGCGATCTCTGCCGCCGCGTCGGCTTCCGCTACACCGGCACGTATGACTTCGCTGGCGCGCTTCATCGCGGCGTCGGAAATGGCGGCGGCTTCCCGCATGACTTCTATTTCGAGATCGGATTTGACTAGGCGGAGCCAGCTGACAAGCTTGGTGCAGTCTACAACGCGAGCCTCAGGCAGCCGTGACTTGAACTTTTCCGATGTCGCTGCAGGCAGGCTCGACATCTCGATACCCAGCCCCCGTTTCGCGAGACCAGCTTCATTCAGGAAGTCGATGACGGCATCGTATCCGTCGTTGGCTAGATTGCCAATGAGCGCTTCCGGGTAGCCGATGATCTTATCCTGTTCCATGAAACATTCGTACATGGCCGCCGGCGCATCGCAACGACGAAGGATGAATGTCGGCTCCTCAGCCACCCCGTCAATCACAAGCGCCTGAGGAACATATCCGGACGGCGTGGTATAGCCTGAAAGATAAGTGATATTGGAAGCGTCCAAAACGAGCAGTACGTCCACGTCGCGTCCCTCCATTTCAGCCTTCACGGCGGACAGCCGGCGCAGGTATTCAGTGCGTGGAAATGCCTGTACACCCTTTGGGATCGTCATGAGTCTACTCCATTGATTTTTGAGGTTTGCATTCGCGCAACAATGACACAGCCTCCGCTAAGACTGGCCAGCACAATCCGGTCGCTGAGGCTTGATCGTCCTGTGCTTGTTGTTCAACTCGCGGCTAGAGAAGTCAGACGATTGAACGCCCAGCGGCCATGGTCAAATGCAGTTTCCATATCGACGTCATCTGGCTGCAAGATGTCTCCGAGAGACTTGTTCAGCAGGTGGCGGCCGCCTGATCAAGCGAAGCCTAGCTCGCGCAAAGCCCCTTTGGAGCGCAGGTAATCAGTCGCCACTCACGATCGTGTCGCGGAAAGCAAAGCACGAGGCTTCTGTGAATCAGCAAAAATCAACCGATCGCGATTCGCCACGGATCGCAAAGTATAGCTATGGCTCCGCATCTCTTTCGTGCTCTCAATCGCACCAATGTTCGGCAACGATCACTCTTTGGCTGGGACATCTGCGCTGGTGCGGAGAGACGAGGAACCGATTATTGTTCCTGTTCAGTCGGAAATGGTGTGATCGACCAGTCGATTAGGTCGATGGCTTGCTGGAGTATCGACTTTGTCCGAGAACGGTTGGATGAAACGGCGATAATGTACCCCATGGAGTCTCGGTAATCGCCCTTCCTGATGATCGGCGTCTTGGGCTCAACATAAAATTTGACTTCGGCGACACCCGGTACAGCAGCAGCCTGACTGCCGCCATGGATCCAATCGAGGATGCCATCGCGATCAGGAAACAATGAGCGCCAGGCCGCGATATGTGAATGGCTTTTGCGCAGGTTACATTCGCGACCGATGACAAGCTTGATGTGTTCGGTGACGAGGTCGACTCCGTAAGCCAGATGAACCGGTTGAGGACCACCACCAAGCCGCGGGTTGACTTCAATAACGACTGGACCACGTGTCGTCCATCGGAATTGGATACTGGTTGGCCCCCAGCCAAGGCCGAGAGATCGCAAGCAACTCAGCGAAACATCGGCCATAAGTTTGTACTCGTCATCAATGAGCGGGGCTGGGAAGGTTCCTTCACTACAGACGAAATGCGGCTGGCCGCCATATACAGCAGCCTCTATCCCAACGATTTCATTTCCCATTGCGTAAGCGCCGTAGTCTGGACCATTCGCGTATTCTTCAACAAGTATCCTCGGTGAAGATCGCCAAATATGCTTCCCACCCAATAGGTAGGTGGTATGTTCGGCTAACTCATCGACGGTGCTGCATAATCGCACACCGATGCTGCCGCTGCCTATGACTGGCTTCAGAA
>NZ_RZSA01000388.1:0-5636 GCF_003998075.1 Mesorhizobium sp. M2A.F.Ca.ET.037.01.1.1
CCTGTCCACCATCTCCCCAGTCTGTACAGTTCTACGGGGAGAAGGTGCCCGAAGGGAGGATGAGGGGCAGCGCCACGCCTTTTTAAGTTCGCGCCGCCCCTCATCTGCCTGCCGGCATCTTCTCCCCGTAGAACGGGGAGAAGGACGCTAATCGCTCAAAACCTCTCCAGCCTCGCCCTCACCTTCCCCAGAAACGCCGCCCGGCTCTTCGGCGTCGACGAATCCATCAGATAATGCGCCAGGAAGAACGTCTTGCAGCGCGTGGCGCAGAGCGCCCGCATGCCGCGCAGGATCGTCTTGCGGCCGGGCTGGCCGACGACGACGCTCCACCAGGTCGGCGCGCCGCAGGTGGTGATGACGCCGACCTTGGTGACATGCCGCATCAGCGACGTGATCCGCCCCTTGCCGGCCGGCAGCTTGAAGGCGATGTCCGTCGCCCAGACACGGTCGAACCAGCCCTTCAGCATCGCCGGCAGGCCATACCACCAGGTCGGATAGATGAAGAGGATCGCTTCTGCCCACATAAGAAGATCGAAGTGCGGCTTGAGCGCCGGATCTTCCGGCGCCCGGTCATTGTAGAAGCGTCGCTCCTCGCAGCTCATCACCGGATCGAAATTCTCGGCATAGAGGTCGAGCAGCCGCACGTCCCAACCCTTCGTCTTCAGCACCTCGACGGCGGTGTCGCGGATCGCCGCGCAGTAGCTTTCGGGAACCGGATGGCAATAGACCACCAGCACGCGCATCAGAATTGATCCATGCTGGCCGCGACCTTTGCCATGAACGCGTTGCGCGTCTCGTCGGTCGAAAGGTTCATCGAATAATGCGCGAGATAGGAGACTGGAGCGCCGGGCAGAATCGTGGCCCGCAGCATGCGCTTGACGATCTTGCGCGGCGGGTCGCCCATCAGCATGGCGCGAAAGCGGCTGCCGCCATAGGTGGTCACGGCGGCGAGCTTGCGGATGTTGTGCAGCGTCGGCCGTACCTTGCCATCGACCAGCTTGAACGACACGCCTGGCAGGAAGACGCGGTCGAAAAAACCTTTCAGGATCGCCGGATAGCCGTAATTCCAGACCGGGAAGGACAGCACCAGCGCCTCGGCATTTTGCAATCTTTCGATGTAGCCGGCGACTGCGTCTGCAGGACTGCGCTGGTCGTGATAGCCAAGCCGCTCAGTCCGCGTCAGCCGCGGATCGAAATCCTCCGCATAGAGATCGCAATCGTCGACCACGTGGCCAGCCGCCGCGAGCCGCTCGACGATCGTCCGGTGCAGGCCGGCATTGAAGCTGGTCTCCACCGGATGGGCGTAGAGCACGAGGATGTTCATCAGCCCGCCTCTTGCAGGCCCTTGAACAGGAAGGGCTTGCCCGAGCGGTAGTCGTAGGCGGGGTTTTCCCAGGCGATCATCTTGCCGGGATTGAGCAGTCCTTGCGGATCGGTCTCGCGCTTGAAGGCAAGCTGCACATCATCCGTACGCTTCATGCCGCCCTCTTCCAGCGTGTAGCGGTGCGGGTTGAAGATCCAGCAGCCATTGTCCTCGTGGACGCGGATGATCTCGTTGAGCCGCTCTTCCGTGGTGTAGCGCACCAGCGGCAGGCCGGCCGCGCCAATCGCGCCGTCGAAGCGGATGAACTCCAGATGCGCCGGCACCTCGTCGCCGAAGCGCTCGACCATCGCCTTGACATGGGCGAGATGATCTGGCGACGGATAGCGCGCCTGCAGGTAGGTGATCGTCGGATCGACCCGGATCGCCCGTAGCGTCGTGTGGTTCCAGGTCAATTCATAGGCCGGCGGCAATCCTTTGAGATCGGCCTCCTGGTCGGCCCGAAACACGATCTCGCCCCTGGTGCTGCGGACAAAGGCGACAAAAGCGTCCATCGCGTGCGGCGCGATCATGCACACCACGATGCTCTGCTCGCGCCGGAAGAATTTCTGGTGCCGCTTGAAATAGTCGTAAGGAATGGGCGCGGCGATCGGCGTGATCAGCTTCGCCAATATCCCGTCCTGCACGGCGAGGTCGTTGCCGAAGCCGGCCGCCTCCATGAAATCGTCGAAGCCGACAATGACGTCGATCCAGTCGTAGGAAGCCGTCAGCGGCATCTCGACCTCGGTGATGATACCGTTGGTACCATAGGCATGCATGACCTTGAGCACCTCTTCGCCGGTGAGCTCCATGACGCGCGGCTCGGCTTCCATGGTCACCGTTCGCAGTCGGATGACATTGCCGAGGTCGCGCAACCCGCCCCAGCGGATCGAGCCGATGCCGCCTGAGCCGCCGGCGATAAAGCCGCCGATCGAGGCGGTGTTGTAGGTCGAGGGCGACATGCGCAGTTCCTGGCTGGAATGCGCCCGCGTCGCCTTGTCGATCTCGGCCAGAACGGCGCCAGGCCCGGTCACCACGCGTCCCGGCGCGATCGTCTTGATCGCGTTCATCTCGGCGAGGTTGAGCACCACGCCGCCCGACAGCGGCATCGCTTGCCCATAATTGCCGGTGCCGCTGCCGCGCGGCGTCACCGGGACACCGTGCCGGTGACATGCTGCGAGCACGCGGATCACCTCGTCCTCATTCTTCGGCGTGACGATGAGATCGCCTTTGACATGATCGAGCTGTGCCTTCAGCACCGGGCTGTACCAGTAGAAGTCGCGGCTCTTCTGCTGGACGATCGCCGGATGGTCGTCGATCTTGATCCCGTCGAGATCGCGCTTCAGCGCTGCGATATCCATCATCACACCATCAATTCGTCGAGTTCGGCATAATCGGGCAGCTGGCGTTCGATCGCCCTGCCGTCGCGCACCACGATGCGATCCGATTCGGGCCGCGACAGCAATTCGGTCCAGCTCCGTCCCTTGAAGACGATGAAATCGGCGCTGCCGCCGACGGCAAGCATCCCAGCGTCATCGAGCCGCATTACCTCCGCCGGCGTCGCCGCCACCGCCTTCGGCCAGTCGCCGACCGGATGGTCGAAATGCAGGATGCGCGTCGCCATGCGGTAGACTTCCAGCATGTCGAGATCGCCATAGGCGTAGAACGGATCGCGCGTGTTGTCGGACGCGACCGCAACCTTGATGCCGCGCGCCTTCATCTCGTGCAGCAGCGTCACCCCGCGCCAGCGCGGTGTCGTTTGGTTGTTGCGGCGGTCTTGCAGATAGAGGTTGCACATCGGCAGCGACACCACGGCGATCCGCGCCTTCGCCACCTTATCCAGCGTATCAAGAACCTCGAGGTCCGACTGCCGCGCCAGCGAGCAGCAATGGCCGACCAGGATGTTGCCCTCGAAACCGTTCCAAAGCGACGCCTCGGCGATCTTCTTCAGCGAGATCGCCGCGACATCGTCGGTCTCGTCGGCATGGAAATCGAGGTCGAGCCCGTGCTTGATGGCTTCAGCGAAAACCTGGTCGAGCAGTTCTTCGAGGTCCGGCACCATATAGGTGACGACGCCGAGCACGCCCTTGGCCGCGGCGACGCGCTTGGCCAGCCGCTCGAACCAGACCTTGTCGCGCACGCCTTCGATGCCGAGCAGGCAGGCGGCCTGCAGGTCGATCCGCCCGCGCCATTTTTCCCGCATCGCCTCGAACACAGGCCAGGAGATTTCTTCCTGCGGCGGCATGCTGTCGAGATGCGTGCGCACCGCCTTGGTGCCATGCGCATAGGCCGAGCGCAGCGAGAAATCCATGCGCCGCGCGACGTCCTCCGCGCTCCAGCGCGCGGTCCGGTCGGCGCCGGTGGAATTGAGTGCGCCCATGAAGGTGCCGTCCGGATTGGGCTTTCGCGGCCAGATATGGCCCTTGTCGATATGGGTATGGCAATCGACGAAGCACGGCAGAACGATCCGGCCGGCGAGGTCGATCGCATCGGCCGGCATGTTGCATTTGCCGCGCGCTGCAATGCTCGCGATCTTGCCGTCGGCGACCACCAGATCGGCCAGCGCGAAACCGTCCGCGTCGAACGGTGCTGTAAGCCCGGGCGTCAGCGAACGGTGAACGCGGGCATTGGCAAGCTGGTAAGAACCAGAGGCAGGTATCAAGATCTGGCCCTCTTCGTGATTTCCTCTGCGGCGCCAACCACCCTAATGCTCCTGCTTGAGGGCGCTCTCGTGCCAGCGGCGCAGGATCAGATGCGACACCAGCGACAGCACCAGGAAGATCAGGATGCCGGTCAGCGAGATCAGGATCAGCGCCGCGAACAGGCGCGGCGCGTTGAGCCGGTAGCCGGCCTCGATGATGCGCGAGGCAAGCCCGGACGACTGCCCCTGCGCGCCGGCGACGAATTCGGCGACCACGGCGCCGATCAGCGACAGGCCGCCAGCGATCTTCAACCCGCCGAGGAAATAGGGCATCGCCGCCGGCAGGCGCAAATAGCGCAATTGCTGCCAGCGTGTCGCGCCGTTGAGCTTGAACAGGTCGCGCAGGTTCCGGTCGACCGAGTTCAGCCCGAGCGTGGTGTTGGAGAGGATCGGGAAGAAGGCGACGATCCAGGCGCAGAGCAGCAGTTTGACGGTCTGGTTGTTCACATAGATGTTGATCAGCGGGAAGATGGCGACGATCGGCGTCACCTGCAGCACGATGGCGAAGGGGAAGAACGACATCTCCATCCATTTCGACTGTGCGAACAGCACCGCCAGCCCGACGCCGCCGATGACGGCGAGCAAAAGGCTGAGGAAGGTGATCCTGAGCGTCACCAGCAGCGAGGAGAACAACAGGCCGGCGTCGCTGTGCAGTGTCTGCAACACCACGCCCGGCCGCGGCAGGATGTATTGCGGGATGTCGTTCCAGACGCAGACGCGATCCCACAGCCAGATCGCCAGCACCATGATCGCCAGCGGCAGCACCCATTTGCCAATGCGCTCAAGACGCTCCTGGCGGGCGCGGCGCGCCTCCTCGGGGTCGAGCTTCAATGCAATGTCATCAATGGCCGTCATGGTGCGGTCCGGCGGTTGAGTTGATGGCGTCGACCAGCACGTCCGAAGCCTGCCGGCAAAGCGCGGCATAGTCGGGTGAGGTCCGGAACACCTCGTCGCGCGGATAAGGCGCGCTGATGGGGAGCTCGCCGAAAACGCGGCCCGGCCGCGCGGCCATGACGACGACGCGGCTGGACAGGAACACGCTTTCGAAGACGCTGTGGGTGACGAAGACGACGGTGAAACGCTCGTCCTGCCACAGCTCCAGAAGGTCGTTGTTGAGCTTGAAGCGAGTGATCTCGTCCAGCGCCGCGAACGGCTCGTCCATCAGGAGGATGCGCGGCTTCGTCACCATGGCCCGCGCGATCGACACCCGCATCTTCATGCCGCCGGAAAGCTCGCGCGGCACGGCATTTTCGAAACCGGTGAGATGGACCCGCGCCAACATCTCCATCACCGCCGGCGCAGCCTTGGCCCGCGACACGCCCTTGAGCCGCAGCGGCAGCCAGACATTGTCAAAGACGCTCGCCCAAGGCAGCAGCGTCGGCTCCTGGAAGACGAAGCCGATGTTCGAGCGGTCGATCGAGCCGCGCCAGTCGAGCTGGCCGGAGGTCGGCGTCGATAGGCCTGCGATCAGCCTGAGCGCGGTCGACTTGCCGCAGCCGGACGGGCCGAGCAGGCTCAGGAAATCGCCTTCGCGGATCGCGAGATCCACCTTGCTCAGGGCCGTCACGCCATTGG
>NZ_RZSA01000389.1:0-5633 GCF_003998075.1 Mesorhizobium sp. M2A.F.Ca.ET.037.01.1.1
CGCGAGGGCTTTGAATGTCGATGACGCACAAGACCATGGAGGATTTCGCCCGCTCCTGCGGCGTCTCCAGACCGACACTGTCGAAATTCTTCGACGATCCGACCAGCGTCAAGCCGGCAACGCGCAAGCGTATCGAGGATGCGCTGCGCTCGTCCGACTACCAGCCGAACCTCTTCGCGCGCAATCTCAATCGCAAGCGCACGCGCAGCATCGGCATTGTCGTGCCGACGGTGACCGACCCGTTCTATTCAGAGATGGTCAGCCGCATCGAGCTCAGGCTGCGCGACGAAGGCTACTGGCCGGTCGTCATTTCCTCGCATGGCTCGACCGAGCTCGAGATTGAAGCCACCCGAACCATCTTGTCGCTGAAGGTATCCGGCGCGCTAATCGCGCCGCTGGGCAAACGATCCGATCAGAGAACCCTGGAAAAGCTCACGCAGACCATCCCGATTGTTTATTTCGACACTTTCCTGGAAGGTGATACGCCATTTGTTGGCAATAACAACGCAAAAAGCGTCGCGACGATCGTGGATTACCTTTGCCGTTCCGGCGATGCCCCGGTCTATTTCGACATCCCGCACGTCAATCACAATTCGGCGGAACGATTGAGCAGCTATGTCGCCTCGATGCAGCGACTGGGATTCGAGCCGATCGTCTTCGGCGACACCGACGACTATACTTGGGAGTTCGAGCGCATCGGCTACGAGCAGACGGAGAAGCTGCTCGGCAATGGCGGCCTGCCGGGCAAGACCATCCTGTGCGCCAACGACCGCCTGGCCTTCGGCGTCATGGCGGCGGCCTTCTCGAAAGGGTTGAAGGTGGGCCGTAAGCCGGGTTGCGACCTGCGCATCGCAGCCCATGATGATCATCCACTCAGCCGCTACACCTGCCCAGCGCTCACCACCATGGCGCAGGATTTCGCCGCCATGGCCGGCCGCAGTGTCGAGACGCTGCTTGCGATGCTCGACGAGGATGCGGCCGCCGTGACGCCAAAGGTCAGCCTCGACGCAACGCTTGTAATGCGCCAATCGGCCTAGACCCCTTCAAACGCCGGATCGAAATTGCGCCAGGCCGCAACAGCAGCCTCGACCGCCTGACGCGACGCCGGACCATGGCGGCCCATTGAGACGAACCCATGGATCTGCCCTGGCCAGCGTTTGACCACGATCGGGACGCCGTCCATCTCGAGCCGCCTTGCATAGGCCTCGCCCTCGTCGGCGAGGATGTCATGGCCGGCAATGGCGATGAAGGCCGGCGCCGCGCCGGCAAGGCTGTTGGCCTTTAGCGGCGAGACGCGCCAGTCATTGATGTCGACCGCGTCACGGACATAGTGGTCGCGGAACCAGGCCATGGTCGCGGCCGTCAGGCCGAAACCTTCGGCGAAGCGGCGATAGCTGTCCGCCGTTTGGGCGGCATCGGTGTTGGGATAGAACAGGAGCTGCGCGGTCGGACGGCATTTGTCATCGCGGGCAAGCAGCGCCAGCACCGCGGCGAGGTTGCCGCCGGCGCTGTCGCCGGCGACGGCGATGCGGCTGGCGTCGATGCCAAGCCCGCCGGGCATATCCTGCATGAAGGAGAGAACGGCACGGCAATCCTCGACCGCAGCCGGAAACTTGTGCTCCGGCGCCAGCCGGTAGTCCGGCGAAACGACAACACAGGCGGCGATGTTGGCGTACCAGCGGCAGATCTCGTCATGCGAATCGAGATTGCCGATCACCCAGCCGCCACCGTGCAGGTAGAGCAGCGCCGGCGCGTCGGCCGCCGGCGCGCCCTGCCCGCGATAAACGCGAAGGTTGAGACGGCCACCGGGCCCGGCGATGGTTTGTTCGCGCACCGAAGCGACAGGCTCGCGCTCGCCTTGCAGGCTCGGAAAGCCTTCGTCGTAGGCGCGTCGCGCCTGCTCGGGCGTGCCGGTCTCGAAGGGCGGCTCATGCGCCTGTCGGCCAAGGTCGAGGACCTTCCGCGCCTGTGGATCGAGCGATACGGGCGATGTCGGCATGGGAGCGCCTTAGGCCAGCAGGCTCGCCGCCTCGTCCTCGCCCAGCAGCGGCGGCTGGTCGACAGTGCCGGCGATGGCGACCGAGTTGCGGCTCTCGCCCGAGGCGAGGATGGCCTCCATGATCTCCAGCACATGCAGCGCCAGTTCGCCGGACGCGCGCGGCTTTCTCTTCTGCGACAACGAACGCGCCAGGTCGGCGACACCGAGCATGCGGTAATTGGCGCGATCCGGCGCCGCATAAGGCCAGTTGCGCGCGCCATAGAGCTCGCTTTCGCTGGCGAAATCCGTCCACTCGGCACCGCGCGCGGAAAGCGAGACCGTGCCGCCGAAAGTGTCGGGGTCGGGCAGCCTGAGCGACCCTTCGGTGCCGTGCAGCTCGATGGGGTGGTTGGAGTGCTTGAAGACATCCCAGGAAGCACCGAAAGTGACGGTGGCGCCGGAGCGGAACTCGAGCAGCGACAGGATGTTGGTCGGCGTGCCGACCCTGAAGCTGGTGTTCTTGTAAGGGCCGTCGGCGGTGATCAGCCGCTCCTCCTGGCCGCGCGTGGCCATCGCCATGACACGGGTCACGGGGCCGAGCAGGTTGACGAGCATCGTCAGATAGTACGGCCCCATGTCGAAGACCGGGCCGCCGCCTGGCTGGTAGTAGAATTGCGGGTTGGGATGCCAGTGCTCCATGCCGCGCCCCATCATGAAGGCGGTGCCGGTGACGGCGCGGCCGATCGCGCCCTCGTCCATCAGCCGGCGGGCGCGACGTCCGGCGGCGCCGAGGAAAGTGTCGGGAGCCGAGCCCAGCAGCAATCCCCGTTTCGCCGCCTCCCCCACCAGCTTGCGGCCGTCGCTGGCCGAGGTGGCGAGCGGCTTTTCGGTGAAGACATGCTTTCCCGCCGAGAGCGCCGAAAACGAGATGTCGAAATGCGCCGCGGGAATGGTGAGGTTGAGGATGAGATCGACCTCCGGGTCGGCGAGCAACGCATCGACGCCGAGCGCGCGAATGCCATATTCCTTCCCGCGCAAGACAGCCATCTCGGCGGAGATATCGGCGCAAGCGCGCAGTTCCACGCCGGCGAAAAGTGCCGCGTTGCGCAGATAGGTCATCGAGATGTTACCGCATCCGATGATGCCGATACCGAGCTTCGCTCCTGAATTTGCTTGCATTTCCCTTTCGACCTCCCAATCGGCGACGCCCGAGACAAGCCATCGCGACGGCGACGGACAATTTTCGTGACTCGCTATAGCGCATTTTAAATCTTGACGCGCGTAAAATTTTTATACAGCATGTGAAAACGATGGCCAGTATCACAGGCCGCCGGCCTTGCAAATCAAGAGATTAGGGAATTATGAGCCTAGGGACCAAAGTGCGCCTCGCGCGCCTCTTTTCGCATCCATCGGGGAATCTATTTGGCGGCGCGGTCGACCACTTCGTCGGCTATGGCGACGTGCGCAAAGGCGGCCTTGCCGATCTGCCCGGCGCGCTGGCCCGCGTCATGGCGGGCAAGCCCGATTACGTCAGTATCCAGCCCGGCACCGCGCGCCATCTGTGGCCGCAATATGCGGGCAAGGCTGCCCTGGTGATCCAGGCCGGCTGCTTTACCCCGGACGACCGCATCAGCGAGTTGATTGCAACGCCCGAGGATGCGGTGCGCGCGGGGGCCGATGCATTGGCAGTGGCCATTCCGGTGCGCGGCGCGACCGAGGGCAAGTACATACGCTGGCTGACCGATTCGGTGAACGCGGCGGCCCGCTACGGCATGCCGGTGGTGGCGCATATCTATCCGCGCGATTTCACCGACGGGGCAAAGATCATCTTCACCCCCGACGAGATCGCCTATGCGGCGCGCATCGGCTACGAGTCCGGCGTCGACGTCATCAAGATCGGCTACACGGGCGATTTCGAGTCGTTCCGGGAGACCGTCCGGACCTGCCCGGTGCCGGTCGTGATCGCCGGTGGCCCGAAGACCGACACGCTGCTCGGCGCGCTTCAGCAGACGGCGGACGCCATCCGCGCCGGCGCGCGCGGCGCCGTGGTGGGCCGCAATCTCTGGGGGCACGGCGATCCTCAGAAGGCAGCGCTTGCCTTTCGGGGCGTCATCCATGACGGGCTTTCGGCGCAAGAAGCGCTTGCGAAGGCGGACGCCTGAACGATGCGCGCCGTCCCCTCGATCCTCGGCTTCGGCGCCATTGCGATCGACGACATC
Source organism: Mesorhizobium sp. M2A.F.Ca.ET.037.01.1.1 (assembly GCF_003998075.1). NCBI lineage: Bacteria > Pseudomonadati > Pseudomonadota > Alphaproteobacteria > Hyphomicrobiales > Phyllobacteriaceae > Mesorhizobium > Mesorhizobium sp. M2A.F.Ca.ET.037.01.1.1. The sequence continues at coordinate 4,198 of NZ_RZSA01000389.1, forward strand.
GTCTATGTCGATCAGCCGTTGTCGGCGGGCAAGGGGAAGGTTCTGCAAAGCACGCGCGCTTTCGGCGGAAATGTCGCGACGGCCCTTGCCGCCGTCGCGCGGCTTGGCGGGAGCGCCGGGTTCATCGGATGGCTGGGCAGCGCCGATGACGATGCCGCCTTGTGCGACCTCGTCGCCAGCGGCGTCGAAACCGCGTTCGCGCCACGCCATCCCGACGCGCGCCCGGTACGCTCGCGCATCACCGTCGGCTCGGACGGGGACCGGTTCATCGCCTATGACGACGACGCGATGCTGGGCACCGCACCGGACTTTCCGGAAGATATCCTCAGCCGCGCGAGCGTCCTGATCGTCGACAGCTACGCGATCCGCTCGCTGGATGCCGTGGCCCGGGCTCGCGATCTCGGCCTCGCGATCCTCGGCGACATCGAATGGAGCGCCGGGCCAGCCACCGATAGGCTGATCGAGCTCTGCGACCATCTCATTCTTCCGCTCGCCTTTGCACAGACCGCACAGGCCGCCGCTCGCCCGCCGAGATGCTTGATGCATTGTGGTCGCCGTCGCGCTCCGCCGTCGTCCTGACCGACGGCGGCCGGGGCGTCTATTATCGCGGGCGCGGGGAGACAACGCTCTGGCACCTGCCTCCGCATCGGGTTGCGATCGTCGACTCGACCGGTGCCGGCGACTGCTTTCATGGCGCCTATGCCCATGCATTGACGCGCGGAGCCGACACCGCGGGCCGGGTGGCATTCGCGGCCGCGGCGGCCGCCCTTTCAATAACCGGGCGCGGCGGACGCGAGGCGCTTCCGACCGACAGCCAAGTCACGCAATTGCTGGCATCGGCGAGCGCGCCATCGGCGGTCGAACTGAAATATGCGCAACTCGATACCGGAACATAAGCTGAAAACCACCCGAGAGATTTTCACAAGCAAAAAGCCAAGGTGAAAAAAAAATCATCAGCTTTGACTTGTGGAGGGAGGAATATGGCGGAAGTCATTCTTGAGAATATCTGCAAAACCTACGGGAACAGTTTTCGTGCGATCGACCGATTGAACCTGTCGATCGAGGATGGCGAGTTCCTGATCCTGGTTGGGCCGTCCGGCTGCGGGAAATCCACCGCCTTGCGGATGATCGCGGGATTGGAGGACATCACCAGCGGCAGCCTTCGCATCGGCGGCATAGACGTCGTCGACATGCCGCCCAAGGACCGTGACATCGCGATGGTCTTCCAGAGCTATGCGCTCTACCCGCATATGACGGTGTTCGAAAACATCGCCTTCTCGATGCGGCTGGCGGGCAAGCCGAAGGCCGAGCGCAAGAAGCGCGTGGACGAGATCGCCAAGACCCTTCAGCTGACGTCGCTGCTGGACAGCAAGCCCGCCAACCTTTCCGGCGGGCAGCGTCAGCGGGTCGCCATGGGCCGCGCCATGGTGCGCGAG
>NZ_RZSA01000038.1:0-13996 GCF_003998075.1 Mesorhizobium sp. M2A.F.Ca.ET.037.01.1.1
GTGCTGGAGCGGGTGCGTCGGATCGAGGCGATCTGCGCCCGCCATAAGGTTTCGTTGCCGGCGGCGGCGCTGCAGTTCCCGCTCGGCCATCCGTTGGTGTCGAGCGTCATTCCCGGCGCCCGGTCGGCGGACGAGCTCGAGCAGAACCTTGCCTATCTGCGCGAGGACATCCCATCCAGCATGTGGACCGACCTCAGAGACAGCGGATTGATTGCGCAGGGCGCCCCCTTCCCCATGACCGACGAGGGTTGATGCGCATTCATCGTCCGGTTGTACATCTCAAATGGAGTGCGGAACCGTCGATTTCCGCCTGCGGATCGAATGACCGCTTTCGGCGGAGATCGATGCGGTGCGCATGGGCTTCAATAGGCGCATAGCTGCCATGTCAACTTTGGGCCGTAAGCGGACAGACCGTTTTCAGCTCCGGAATTGCGAAAGCGGACACTTAAGCTGGCTGCGCTTTGCCGAGCTCGCACCATTGCGGTAGTCTGCAAATATGCTTAATCGCTAATCGACCATTTCGCTGAGGGGGCGAAAGTTCATGGAGATGCAGCAGGTCCGATATTTTCTGGCCCTGTCTAACACGTTGAATTTCACGCGAGCGGCCGAGGAATGCAACGTCACTCAGCCGGCGCTCAGGCGCGCCATCAAGACGCTTGAAGAGGAGTTAGGGGGAGAGCTTCTTCGGCGAGAGCGTCAGAACTCGCACCTTACGGAGCTTGGGCGGCGCATGCTGCCTTTGCTGCAACAGTGCTATGATGCAGCCACTTCCGCCAAATCGCTGGCCAAGGCCGTGCAAAGCAGTGACGTTGCGCCACTCAACGTCACGATCTCCAACAGCATTAACATTGCGCTTTTGGTTTCGCCGTTCACCGAGCTCTTCCGGGCCTATCCCGGTGTGCATCTCAAGATTCACCGGGGCTCACCGGCGGCAGTGATTGAGGCGCTGAAAAGCGGCGACGTGGAGCTGGCGATTGCCGGTCCCCTCGGGCAGGTCTGGGATCGCCTGGACACATGGCCTCTGTTCCAGGAAGGAATCGAGCTTGCCGTAAATTCAGATCACCCACTGGCCTTGCACCTTGGAGAGAGGCCGAGCCTCCGCAGCGCCCTTGCGGACTGCGGATACTTCACGGCCGATGAGATCAGTCTGTCGCCGCATCTCGACAACGCACTTCGTTCCAGGAACTAAGAGCCGTTCTCCAACTCAGGGGAAGCGATGCCGCGTCATGTGTTGGCGGGTCAGTTCTCAGTGGCAATCAACACGTTAGGCTACGTCAGGTCTGTGAATTGCTTTCACTTCTTGAAAGTCATCAAGACCAAACTTGCCGCCCTCGCGGCCATTTCCGGACTGCTTGTAGCCGCCAAATGGACTTCCGTAGCGATGCGGCGCCCCGTTGATATGCACCATGCCGGCCCGCAGACCCGAAGCAACTCTTTCCGCTCTCTTCGGATCGCCGGTTTGCACATAGGCGGCAAGGCCGTAAGCCGTGTCATTCGCCATCGTGATGGCATCTTCTTCGCCGTCAAAAGGGATAATCGCAAGAACCGGCCCGAAAACCTCTTCCCGTGCGATGCGCATCCCGTTCTCGACGTCGACGAAGATTGTTGGTTTTACGAAGTAGCCAGTTTCGAAGCCTTCCGGTTTGCCTGGGCCGCCGACGATGAGGTTCGCACCTTCATCGATTGCCGCATTGATCAAGGTTTGCACACGGTCGAACTGAATGGCGCTCGCCAGAGGTCCAATGTGGGTCCCTTCCTTCATGGGATCTCCAACTTCGGCAGCCAGGGCGGCTCGACGCGCTATCTCGATTGACCTTTGATAGACGGAGCGCTGCACGAGAAGGCGCGTTGGCGCATCGCAGGATTGGCCTGAGTTGTTGAAGCAGTCAGCGACGCTGGCGGAAATGCGCTCTTCGAGATCCGCATCTTCGAAAACGATGTTTGGAGACTTGCCACCAAGCTCCAGGGTCACCCTTTTGACAGTGTCCGCAGCATCTTTGCTGACTGCGATCCCTGCTTTCGTTGAGCCGGTGAAGGACATCATGTCGACGTCCTTGTGCTTCGAAAGCGCCGCGCCGCAATCGGCGCCACCATTGACCAAATTGAACACACCCGCGGGAAAGCCTGCCTCATCAATCATCTCAGCGTACAACATGGCGTTGAGAGGCGTGAGTTCGCTGGGCTTCAGGATGCATGTGCACCCTGTCGCGAGGGCCGGCACCACCTTCAATGCGATTTGATTGATCGGCCAATTCCATGGCGTAATCAGACCACAGACGCCGATAGGCTCGCGCAGAACGACATCGCCGTTTGGCAGTTCCTCGCGAACCTTCAGATCGCGCAGCGCATCGATGAACCCCTGGAGATGGCCGACACCAACATCGGCCTGCTGCTCGCGGCTCATAGTGATCGGGGCGCCCAGTTCCAAGGTGATCGTTTCCGCCATCTCGTCGTAGCGACGCTTGTAAATGGCCAGAAACCTTTCGAGCAGCCGGAGCCGCTCTTCCAGAGTAGTTCGACTGTAGGACGCGAACGCATTCCTGGCTGCCTCGACCGCCTTGTCGACATCCTCCCTGGACCCCATTGATATGACGGCAATCGGCTTTTCGGTTGCAGGGTTCAAGACTTCGAGGTTCATCGCCGCGATGGGCGATACCCACTCGCCACCGATATAGAACTTCCGCTTATCGAGCATGACAAGGCTCCTCCTTTATTCGAAAAGGGCTCACAGCCGATTCATGCGAGCGAAGGGCAAAACGTGAGCAGGCTTAGAATTTCAATGAGCACCGAGCCCCGACCTGCGCTGTGTTGGTTTGTCGGGTCGTATTGCGGGGCCACTGCGACAACGTCTGCGCCGGCAAAATCGGCGTCCTTCAGCCCCCTGCTGAGCCGCAGCCTAGAGGCAGCCGGGCCAAAGATCATGATGATGAATTGGCGCGAGGCGAGCCGCGTGCGTTCAATTTCTCCGCGACCGCGCCTACATAGCGGTCCAGGATGATCGCCAGTGCGGAAATCGCGAGGCCTGCAAGCAATCCTCTGCCGGGCTCGACGCGAGCGATGGCATCCACGGTCTCCAGTTCAAGCCCCTGTGAGCCAACAAGCGCCGTGATGACCACCATCCCAACGCACATGAGGATGGTCTGGTTGAGACCTAGCATCAGGCCAGGTCGGGCAAGAGGCAGACGAACCTTCCAGAACGTTTGAAGCGGGGTGGCCCCGAACGCCACCGCGGCTTCGATCGTGGTGGGATCGACATTGCGGATGGCATGGTCGGTGTATCGCACCGTCGTCGCCACGGAGTAGAGCGCGATGGCAATCACCGCGGTTGCATCGCCCGGACCCAGAAGCATGACGACGGGCACCAGGTATACGAAAGAAGGCAACGTCTGCAGGGTCGTGACGATAACCTCCGACACCGCGTGTACGCGGCGAGAAGATCCCGCCCAGATTCCCAAAGGCGCTCCGACAAAAAGGGAGAGCAGCGTTCCGATCATCACCAGATTGAAGGTGATCAGCAACTGATCCCAATAGCCGATGGCAGCGATGAGGATGAGTGTGGCGCAAGACAGGACAGCAAGAGAGGGTCGCCGCAGCGCAAAGCCGAAACACAGGATGCAGGCAGCAATCGACACCCAGCCGAGATCTCTTAGTATCGTCAACAAGGGCAGGATGACGCCGAGCGTGATGATCAGCCGGGTGGCTTCGAAAACATCGCCCCAATTGCTGTTCAGCCAGCTGATGACGCGTGACCAGAAATCGGCGGTCGAGATCGTCAACGCGGCGGGATATTGCGCCAGAGGTGCAATCGCGATTCCTGCGACTGTGGGGATGATCAGGATGGCGGCCAGGATCGCGAGGTGCCTCACCGGCTGAGGCCGAGACAGATGCGAAGGCCGACGCACGGCAATTGAATGTCCGTAGCCGTAGAGCAGTACGGCGAGCAGAGTTATCGCAATGCCCGCCTCCAACCCGCGGCCGATCTTGAGGGACTGGATCGCGCGAAGCACTTCCGCTCCCAGACCTCCTGCGCCGATCATCGAAGCCAGAATGACCATAGCCAGCGCCATCATCACCAGTTGATTGGCGCCCAGGAGGAGGTCGTCCCTCGCGCTTGGCAAAAGGATCTTCGATGTACCCTGGCAACGGGAGGCACCGGTCATGCTGGATAGCTCGGACGTATGGTCCGGTAGCCGGCGCAGGCCATAGACCACCGCTCGGGCCATCGGGGGCAAGGCGAAGATCAGTGTTGCCACGAGTGCCGCGACGGGGCCAAAGCCGAAGAGGATCAGGACCGGCACCAGATAGCTAAATGGCGGAATCGTCTGCATGACATCGAAGACGGGGTTCAATACGGCTTCAAGCCAACCCCAGCGAAACAGCATCACGCCAAGCACCAGGCCAAAGACCACGCCGACGACGATTGCAAACGCCACGGATGCGAGCGTCAATGTCGCTGCAGCCCAAAGGTCGAAGATGAGAAAATACGCGAAAGTAGCGAACGCCAGGACCGCCAGACGACGCCCGCCAGCGAGCCAACCCAGGTAGGTTGCGGCAAGAACGACCGACACCCACGACAATGGCGGCAGCGTAAGCGTTTCGGCGGGGGTGCTTCCTGGAAAGGTCCAGCCGGTCGTTAATAGGTTCTGAAGGCCACGCATCGGAAGACCGATCGCCTCACCGCCCGCACGCGTCCACATCCGGAGAGGTTCGCCAAAAATTTCAGTTCGGCGAAGCAACTGGTTGAGCACATCATTGGATATCTTGAGCAATGGCAACAGCCATTGCTTCGGCCATACATACAGCCCATCGGGAAGCAGATCCCGCCCGACATAGGCCGCGAACAGCAAAACAAGGCCGAGTGCTACCCACAAACGGCTGCTCGGCAGCCATTTGGGGCGAAAGAGCGGCGCCAAAGATGTCGCGCCGAAGCTTATTGAAGCCACGGCGACCACTTTTTCTCGTTCTCAGAAATCCACTCAGCCGCGGCAGCTTCGGGCGTAAGCCCGCCCTTATCCTGCTTGAGGATACCCCATGCTACATCGTCATTGGTCAGAACAAATTTCTTCAAAAGACCTGTTACGTTGGGCTCCCGCTTGGCGAAATCATTGTTGATCAATTCGATGATATCCCCCGTGGGCAACGCGCAATCGCCCACAAGATTGGGGTTGACGCCCCAGGCGGGATCGCTGCGGCAAGCGTCCTCATAAGGCGGGAAATCGACAAAGGTGCCAACGCCGGAACCGTAGAGCCAGTGGGGCACGAAACCAAACCCGATGATCGGCTTTTTCCTCTCGACTGCGCCCTGCATTGTGGCGACCATGGCCGCCATTGTGCCCGGCAAGGTTATGTGAACATCGAGCCCGAGCGCCGCTATGCGGCGCTCGTCATCGGCGTCAAAATCCGCGGGTGTTCCTAGATAGTTGATCTTTCCATCTGTCTCTGGGTTGGATAGCGCTTTGATGCAGGCAGGATTCTTGAGCGCCTTCCAGTCCGGCAGTCCCGGGCATAGCTCGGCAACATAGTTGGGGTACCACCAGGTTTCCCTGATCTTGACGCCGACCGACCCCACCTTCGTCACAGAACCCGAAGCAAGCGCAGCTGCGATCAATTCGGGAGAAGACGACCAGATTGCGGGACTGATCTCGAGATCGCCAAGTTCGATGGCCGTGAACTGCGCCGTATAGTCGGTATGCACGTACTGGACGTTGTATCCGGCCTTCTTGAGCAAGCTCCCGAACACGTTCGTGATAAAGTCCGCGTCGGGCGCACTAACGACCGCCATCCGCACCGGGTCCTGGGACTCAGCGGCGGCCAGCGCGTTCCCGGAAGAAATGCACAGGCTGACGCAAAGCGCGGACGCCAACGTGACTGCTGAGAGTGGAAAACGCATGGCGAAACCCCTTTTAAATGACCGACGAGCCAAAGTAGGGCGCACTTATTATCACATGTCAATCACAAAATTTGAAAAGGAGATTGCATTGCCGGAGATTATCGGGATAGATAGGGTATCGGCGCGAATGTCATATATCACAAATGAGTCACAGATGGCGAAAAAAGACGAGCAAAGCACGACCGCCTCGGACCGTGTGTACAAGCTTGTCCGTCAGGATATCCTTGAGTGCCGCTGGAGGGCTGGCCAGCGACTGAAGATCCGCGATATTGCCGCCGAGCTGGGCGTCAGTCCGATGCCAGTCCGTACGGCGTTCCGGCGTCTCGGCGAAGAGGGTATTCTTATCGTCGAGGAAAACCGGTCGGCGCGTGTCCCCTTCGTTTCCCGGCAGAGCTTCAACGAATACCTTGAGATCTCGGTGAGCCTCGAATGCCTGGCCCTGGAGAGGGCCGCCGGGCGCATATCGAGTGAAACGATCCAGGCGCTCCGAAGTGAAGTCGAGTGCATGCAGCGCGACATCGAGGCTGGCGACACCGTTGGATACGCCCCTCGGTTCAACGGCCTTCTGATGAAAATCTACGTGCGAGGAGAATCTCAGGCGCTCATTGAGATGATCGAAAGCGTCTGGATCAAGACGGCTCCGCCGTCGCGCGAGGCCTTCGAGGAAAGAGGCATCGTCACGCGACTGAATGCGGCCTTGGTTGCGATCATCGACGCCTTGGAGGTGGCCGACGCGGCTAGGGCCAAAGAAATTCTGACCTCGGCCCTGCACTATGCCTGCAAAGGCGTAAACCTGTTCCTTGAAATGGATCAAGATCAGAAAATGAAACCAAAAGCAAAAAGGAGGATCAAGGAACAATATGCCGAAACCAAGTGAAGCTCCGATTGCGCTGGTAACCGGCGCGTCCCGCGGCATCGGGCGAGCGACAGCAGAAATGTTGCTTCGAGACGGCTATGATGTGCATGCCACCTACCTCAACGATGCCGCTGCCGCAGAGACCCTCGTTTCGTATGGCGAGAAGCTGGGGCGCAAAGTCACGCTTCACCATTTCGATGCGGGTGCGCGGCATAGTCAGGACGAGTTAATGCGGCGCCTCAACGGCGTCCAACTTCGGGGCATCGTCCACAACGCGGGAATCGTCAAGTTCGAGAAATTTACCGAATATGACATTTCAATCTGGGACCGCACCTTCGAAGTCAATCTGAATGCAGCGTTGCGCCTGACGCTTGGACTGCAGAGGCAGATCGTGTCGGGAGGATCGGTGGTTCTGGTCGCGTCCACTGACGCGTTCGTCGGCTCCTACGCAAGTATGGCTTACGCGGCCTCTAAGGCGGCGATGGTGAATCTGGCCAAGAGCCTTGCGTGCAATTTCGGCTCCCGAAACATCCGCGCCAACGCGGTTTCGCCGGGATGGATTCAAACCGACATGACGACTGGGGCATCCTCGGGATCAGCGTCTGTCACACCGCTTGGGCGAGACGGAAAACCGGAGGAGGTCGCTGGCGTTGTCGCTTTCCTTCTATCCGACCGGGCCAGCTTCGTCTCGGGCACGAGCATCACCGTCGATGGCGGCTACACCTCCTCTGACGCGATCATGTTGAACGAGGCCAGGGAACTGGGCTGAGGACGAGTGGGGATAACCATGTTGAGCTGCAAGAACCTCTGGAAGATCTACGGATCGGCCAAGGCGCATTGTATCGATCCCGGCCTGCCCCTGAGTGAGAACATTTCCTCGGTGGAGCAGCGCGGCGGTTTCGTTGCCTTGGCCGGCATCGATCTCTCCGTGGCGAGGGGCGAGATCCTGGTCATCATGGGGCTTTCCGGATCCGGAAAGTCTACCCTGCTTAGATGCTTGACGCGCCTGGTGGAACCGACGGCCGGAGAGTTGCGCTTCGAGGATCAGGACTTGTGCGCCGTGCCTGACAAGAGCCTGCAACTGCTGCGTCGTACGCATATGAGCATGGTGTTCCAGAATTTCGCGCTGCTTCCGCACCGTACCGTGGTCGGCAATGTGGAACTGCCACTGGAAATCCAAGGTGTGCGCTCGGCCGATCGGAGGCAGAAGGCACTCGATATGATCGGCCTTGTCGGGCTGTCCGGCAAAGAGGATCATTACCCGCATGAGCTCTCCGGAGGCCAGCAGCAACGCGTCGGCATTGCCCGCAGTCTGTCAACCAATCCGAGCCTCTGGCTGCTGGACGAGCCGTTCTCGGCGCTGGACCCGCTCATTCGCGAAGAGATGCAGGACGAAATTCTCAGGTTGCAGAAAACGCTGTCCAAGACTGCCGTGTTCGTGACCCACGATTTCAACGAGGCTGCTCGCGTTGGCGATCGTATCGCTCTTTTGCGCAAGGGCCAGCTCGTCCAGACCGGCAGCGCGGCGGAACTGATCCTGAACCCCGCGGATTCCTATGTCAGAGCATTCACCGCGAGTGCGGAACGCAGTCGTATACTGACAGCGGAAAACTTCATGCGGCGTGGAGAGCCGGACGCGTTCGACGTGCAGCTCGCGGCTGAAGCGACACTCCGAAAAGTAGCGGAAACGTTCCAGGGCGGCGCCAGCGTGATCGCCTTCGGCAATTCCACGGGCAGAACGGTAGGGTTCATGAGACGCCAAGATCTGGGCGACGCGCTCACGTCTGCCATGACTGCGTAGCTGGCCGGGCGTCGAAATCGAGGTACCAGTTCGACCATGCAAACGACAATCACCGAGACTGAAGCGCGCTCGCTCCTGCGCAGCATCAAGGCGCCGCAACTGGACCTGGAGCCGGTCGCAGACCATGTGCTCGATCACTACGGGCTGGCAGGCGAATGGCATCAGCTAGGAGGAGAAAGAGAACAGAACTATCGTCTTGTCACTGCCGCGGGCGAGAAGTTTGTCGTCAAGATCGCATCTCTCGAAGAGGATGAGGAAAGTCTCATCTTTCAGGCGAAAGCACTTGAACACATCGAACAGGTAGACCCGGCGCTCCAGGTCCCACGGGTTCGCAGGACCATTGCAGGTGACCTGCTTTCCAGCATTTCGGCTGGAGAGGGAAGAAAGCACGCTTTGCGGGTTCTCTCGTTCGTCGCCGGCGAGACTGTCATGGATCTGTTGAGCCGGCGAGGCTTCAATCTGTCCACCGACGACCTCCTGAGCCTCGGCGCCGCACAAGGCCGTCTGGCCCGCGCGCTCCAGGGCTTCAATCATCGTAGCGCCCTTCGACCGATACCGTGGGACCTGGCAAATGGCCTGGTCCTTGGTGACTGGCTGCGCGACTATATCCCAGAAGAAATCCGCCAAGACGTCGACCGGGCATTGGAGCACTTCGCCGGATCAACCCTTGCGGCGCTACCGCGCCTCCGATCCCAGGTCATCTACAATGATTTCCACGAGAGCAACGTCCTGGTCCGGGCGGAGCCTTCGTTCGAAGTTGCGGGTGTTATCGATTTTGGCGACATGGTCTATGGGACGATCGCACAGGACCTGGCGGTTGCCGTAGCGTCTTTCATCCACTGGAGTCCGGAGCCAGTGGCGGCCGCGGCAGCCGTCGTGCGCGGCTACCAAAGGCATATGCCGCTGGAGGCCGCCGATCTTGCGGTGCTCAAGGATCTGGTGCTGGCCCGCCTAATCCTGCAAGTCGGGCTCGTCCGCTACCAGGTCGTCGTCAACGGCCGGAATGACCAGCAACTCGACGACCTGCAATCGCTGTATTCGGCCGCCGTATCCCGCCTCGCCCACATCGACAACGACGCGTTCGTCGCCTCGATGACACCGTCCGTGGTGCCCACTCCGATCCCCTCGCCCGTGGTGGAACAGGCTTCGAGCGATATCAGAGCCCTGATCTCCCGCAGGCAATCCGTGTTGGGCGAGACCTACACGTTCTACAATGAGCCACTCGAACTCGTACGCGGTCGTGGCACCAAACTCTTCGACGCCCCCGGGACGGAGTACCTGGATTGCTACAACAACGTCGCTAATGTGGGGCATTGCCATCCCTATGTGGTTGAGGCGCTCGCACAGCAGGCGGCTACGCTCAACACCAACTCCCGCTATCTTCACCGCGAGATCCTGCGGCTCGGAGAGCGGCTGACGGCGACCCTCCCCGAAGGCCTGGATACCTGGATCTTCGTCTGTACCGGCTCGGAAGCCAACGACCTGGCGGTTCGCATTGCGCGGTCGGTTACCGGCAACGAAGGCGTGATCATCACGGAGAACAGTTACCACGGCAACACATCGGTGGTCGCGCCGCTTTCGTTGCTGGAATACGACATCAAGGACAAGCCTAGCTGGGTCGAGGCGGTCCCGGCTCCCAATGTCTACCGGGGCATCTATCGAGGTGCCCAGGCAGATTTGGGGGAACGATACTCCGATCACGTGACGGAAGCGGCGGCCCACCTCAAAGCAAGGGGACCGGGCGCCGCAGCGCTGCTGATCGACTCAATCTTTGACGGCAACGGCGCGTTGGTTCCGCCACCGGACTACATGCGCCTTGCCTTCGACAAAGCGGGCCGCGCAGGAGCGTTGCGCATCGCGGACGAAGTTCAAATGGGCTTCGGACGATCGGGCACGCATATGTGGGGCTTCGAGGCCTTCGGTGTTCGTCCCGACATAGTGACCATGGGAAAACCGATGGGCAACGGGCATCCTATCGCCGCGCTCGTGACGCGTCGTGACATCGCCCTGGAGTTCCAGCGTCGCTCTGGCTACTTCAACACCTTCGGCGGCAACACCGTGTCGACGGTTGTCGCCAACGCCACCTTGGACGTGCTGCAGGGCGAGAACCTGCAAGGCAACGCCGAGCGTGTCGGCGCGCATCTCAAGGCATCTCTCGACAGCCTGATCGGCACGCACGAGCTGGTCGGCCACATCCATGGGCGCGGCCTTTTCTACGGCGTCGAGCTTGTCGTCGACCGGACATCGCGCGCTCCCGCGAAACTCGCGGCCCGCTGGGTGCGTGAGCGGATGAAGAGCCTGGGCGTCCTGGTTGCCTCGACGGGCCCCTTGGGAAACATCATCAAGATAAGGCCGCCCTTGGCCTTCAGCACCGCCGACGCCGACCGGTGCTTCGAAGCCCTTCAGACCGCGCTGACAGAGGTGCCGCCGGATCTTCGGATCGCAAACAGCGCCTGAGCCAACCGGGAATGAGCAGATGAAAATCTACAAATGCGATGCTCACCTGGAGCATCAATCGAAAATCGAACTCAACCCTGGGAAGTTCGTCCCGACGCTCGACGTGGCGAAGCGCACAGGCGCCGTTCTGGACGCCTTACGGCAGGCTGGCCACATTGATGTCTTGGATTGTGCACCCGCATCGAAGGAAGATCTTCGCACCATTCATTCCGAAGACTACCTGGATTTCCTCGCCACGGCTTGGGATCAATGGTCGAGATCATTCGGTACCGAACTCGACGGCGTCGGCTTCGTCTGGCCGCACCGCAACCGGCCGCCTCGATGCCCAAGCGCGATAGAAGGCAAGATCGCCTACTACATGTTCGATGGCGTGAGCACGATCACCCCGGCGATGTGGCCGGCAACCCTTGGCGCAGCCGGGGCTTCCCTTCACGGCGCCAGGGATCTTCGCCTCTCGGGATCGACGGGCCTGGTCTTGGCTCGTCCTCCGGGTCATCATGCCTGCCGCGACATGGGTGGAGGAACGAGCTACACCAACCACACCGCGCTGGCCGCACAGGAACTGACGCGAGATGGCGCTCGGGTCGCGATCCTGGATGTTGATGCTCACCATGGCAACGGTGCTCAAGACATCTTCTGGACTAGGTCCGACGTCCTCACCATCTCTCTCCACACCGATCCGTCGGTGGACTACCCATATTTCTCCGGCTACGCCGACGAGATCGGCGCCGAGGCTGGAGAAGGCTTCAATTTGAACCTGCCACTTCGGCCCGGTACCGACTGGTCGGGCTATGGCGAAGCTTTGACGGCCGCGCTCGAGAGGCTGCGCGACTATTCTCCAGACTACGTGGTGGTGGCGCTTGGCGTGGACACCTATGCCAAGGATCCGGCGGGGCGTCTGGCCCTGGAGCTGGATGATTTCAACCGGATTGGCGAAGCCGTGGCATCCTTGGGCCACCCCCACATGTTTGTGCTCGAAGGGGGATACTGCCTTGAAGCTATCGGTCCCTGCGTCCTGAATGTTGTCGCGCCAGGGGGTTAGACGCGGCTTTGCATCGCAGGATGCTTTGAGCGACCTGCCGGGGGGGGAAGGGACTGACCTCATGGAGCGACTTGCCGCTTGCGTTGACAGCCAAGACTGATCGCCGTTCGAGACCAACTTTGTCGGTATCTCCTAATTTTGTTTGGCGAAACAATCGGAGGATTTAGTTATGGAAAATCATGGCAAAGAAGAAGGTTTCGAGAGCCGAATGATGCGCCTGGTTAAAAAGTGCCACCAGGAACAGAGGCTCATCATGAACCACGTCTGCATCCGGGTTGAAGATATCGGCCGGACGGAAAGGTTGCTGACCGAGTCTTTTGGTATCGGCAAAGAAGGTTTTACTCGCGTTGAAGGAAATTTATTCAAGGGAGAGGCCTTTGTCAGCGGCGCCTGGGTGAATGACGATTTCTACCTTGAACTGATGGAGCCGATCGAGAAACAGAAGCTGTGCTACGACACCGGGTGCGGTGCGCCAATTGGGCACTTGAGTGAAATCGGCTTCCTCACCCCTGATATGGACGCAGAATTGGCCCGGCTATCAAAACTGGGATGGCAGGTGACCGACGCGCTGTCATCTGAACATTCCAGAGAAGTAAAGATGGACATGGACCCGTCCATTGGGCTCCCCATAGAGCTGATGGAGGTAAGACACCGGGAGAAATAATCTCCTCTGATACTATTGGTAGCACCATCCTTCATAAACTACGAAATTCAACGGAATTCGCGGGAATATACTGTAATGGCTTATATTGAAATTTTCCCTAAATCCCTCGAATCCCAGAAAGAATTGGCTGATCGCCGGACTTCTGTGATGGATATTCTTTATGCGGCGGCGAAGGAGACCTTGAACGTTCCGGACCACGATATCATCGTTGAATTGAACCAGTGCACAGCAATTGCATTTAACTCCCTAGCAGTGCAGGCCTCCGCGGTTCCAGATGTCGTGATAAAGATTTCAACCAGCGATCACGAATTTCAGCCAAAATTTCAATCTCTGTGCGATCACATCGTGAGCAAGTGGAACGCACAGTTCGGGAATACACTTAAGCTGGAAATCTGGGTTAACGTAATTAATACCTGGGGCTGCAATATAGATTTCAATTAGAAGGGAGCAACGCTCCGTGCGCTGCGGTTGGCGCCGATCGCGCTTTCATCCGGAGGGCGATCCGGCCGGCGGCAGCAAGAATGATCGCCGATCAAACAACCTATTGACGGACGTTGTCAAAGACAGCCAGCGAGCCTCGCACGCTGCCGAATGAGCGCCTCGACGATATCGATCGTCGGGGTCGCCTGACCGGTGAGACGGCCCAGTTCCTGGACGGCAGTCACGAGAGCGTCGATCTCCATCGGCCGGCCAAGTTCCAGATCCTGCAGCATTGATGTCTTGTGCGCGCCGACCGCGGCGGCGCCGGCGATGCGTCGATCGACATCGATCCCGAAACTTGCCCCCAGAGCCTCGCCAATCGTCTGCGCTTCGACCATCATTGCGCGAATGATCGCCCGCGTGCCTGGATCGGCGCAGATTTCGTCGAGCTTCCCGCCGGTCAGAGCGGAGACTGGATTAAGCGAGAGATTGCCCCACAGCTTGACCCAGATCTCATTGCGGATTTGCGGGCGGACTGGCGCCCTGAATCCCGCCGAGGCGAGGAGAGCGGCCAGATTGGCGATCCGCTCGGTCTTCTCGCCCGAAGGTTCGCCAAGCGGCAGCCGATCGCCTTCGATATGTCGAATGACGCCGGGAGACTCGATTTCGGCGGCCGGATGCACGACACAGCCGATCACGCGCTGAGGTCCGATCGCCTCCCACAGCACACCATTCGGATCGACAGCCTCGATGCGGCGGCCTTCATGCACGCCGCCGTGCCTGTAGAAGTACCACCAGGGGACGCCGTTCTGCGCCGTGACGACCGCCGTTTCAGGTCCCAGAAGCGGCTTCAGGCTGGCAAGGAT
>NZ_RZSA01000390.1:0-5629 GCF_003998075.1 Mesorhizobium sp. M2A.F.Ca.ET.037.01.1.1
CCGTATGAGGTGAGCGGCGTCGGATGGAACTCGTCCGGAATGACATCCGGAAAGGGCGCGCCGAAGACCGCGATCGACGAGGTGAACACGAGGCGCGGCGCGAAGGCCGCCAGCCGCACCGCGTCGAACAGCGCGCGCGTGCCGTCGAGATTGACCCGGTAGCCGAGATCGAAATTGGCTTCCGCTTCGCCCGAGACGATGCCCGCCAGGTGGAAGATCACGTCCGGGCGCGGAGCCACGAGGGCCGCCATGGCGCCGGGCGCGGATAGATCGCCGGTGTGGATCGAGACATCGACGCCTGTGAGCGCCGGCGGCTGCGGCGCCACGATGTCATGCAGGTCGAGCGCCGTGATCTTGCGCCCGCGCAAGGCGCTGTCCTTGGCCAGCCGCGCTATAAGCTTGCGGCCCACCATGCCGGCCGCGCCCGTGATCAGAATTCTCATCTTCAGAGACCTTTCTTGCGTTGGCTGCGTCCGCGCAGCCATAGGACGACGAACAGCCCGACCATGAAGACCACCGCGATGACGGCCGCCAGCACCGTCGACACCTTGCCCGCGGCCAGCATGATGGCCGGCAGGAAATAGGCGGCGAGACCGAACACGAGCAGTATCACAGCCGCGGCAATCGCCGCGTTGCGTGTGTCACGATCCATCAGCAGACTTTCCTGGCTTCGAGGCTGTTAGGCATAATCCTGATCAGTGATAGTGCCGGCGATCGGCAGGCGCGCCATGCGTATGATCGCGATCATGGTGATGGCCATGCTCGTCATGACTGTCGGCGCATTGCCCGAATTCCGGTTCGACGGTGGCATGATCGATGCCGTGCTTGGCGGCAAGCCGTTTCTTGATGGCGCTCACCGCCACATGCGGATCGACGCCGTCATTCAGGCAGGCATGCAGCGTCGCCATGTTGGAGGTGCCGTCGAGCGACCAGACATGCATATGATGCACCTCGCGCACGCCCTTGACCGCGCCTTCGATGTCCTTGGCGATCATATCGCGATCGAGGCTTGCCGGCACGCCTTCGAGCAGGACATGCGCCGCCTCGCGCATCAGCGACCATGCCGTCGACAGGATGAGCAGCGACACTAGGACGGAGAGGACAGGATCGATCGGCGTCCAGCCGGTTGCCAGGATGATGAGGGCTGCCGCGATTGCCGCGGTGGAGCCGAGCAGGTCGCCCAGCACATGCAGGATCGCGCCGCGCATGTTCAGGCTCTCGCGGTCGCCGCCATGCAGCACGAAGAAGGAGGCGATGTTGACCAGCAGGCCTGCCACCGCCACCACCAGCATCGGCCCGCCAAGCACGGGCGCCGGGTTCATCAGCCGCCCCCAGGCCTCGTAGACGATCCAGAGCGCGATGACGAAGATGGCGATGCCGTTGGTGTAGGCGACCAGCGTCTTCACCCGGCCGAAGCCATAGGTCAGACGGCCGGTGGCCGGGCGTCCGGCGAGATGGAAGGCATACCAGGCAAGACCGAGCGCGATCGAATCGGCAAGCATATGGCCGGCGTCCGCGAGCAGCGCCAGCGATCCGGTGAGCAGCCCGCCGAGCGCCTCGGCGACCATGAAGCCGCCGGTCAGGCAGGCCGCGATCAGCACCCGTTTCTTGTCGGTCGAGCCATGCACATGCCCAGCGCCGTGGCTATGACCGGCGGAACCGTGATCATGCGAACCGTGCGCCATCGTCAAACTCCTGTTACCCTCCGAAGTCGGCGCGAAAATCCTCAAGCCGCCGCTTCTGGCCGCCTTCGTCATCGAAATTCGCTGGATCGAGCCAGCCCTCATAGGCTTTGCGCAAGGCCGGCCACTCCTTGTCGATGATTGAATACCACGCCGTATCGCGGTTTTCACCTTTGACCACAAGGTGCTGGCGGAAGATGCCTTCGAACTTGAAGCCGAAGCGCTCGGCAGCGCGCTTCGAGGGCTCGTTGCGGTTGTTGCACTTCCACTCGTAGCGGCGATAGCCGAGATCGTCGAAGAGATATTTCGCAAACATGAACTGCGCCTCGGTCGCCGCCGGCTTGCGCGAGATCAGTGGACCCCAGTAGATGTTGCCGATTTCCCCGACGCCGTTGGCGACGTCGATGCGCATCAGCGTCTGGCGCCCGGCGATCTTGCCGCTCGCCTTGTCGATGACGGTGAAGAACAGCGGATCCTCGCTCGCTTCCGCCTTGTCGAGCCACGGCTGGAAGGCGGCGCGGGTCTCCGGCGGGTAGTCGGGCAGCCAGGCGAAACGTCCGCCGACATCCGAAACCGACGAGGCCTCGTAGAGGCCGTCGCCGTGCTTTGCCGCGCTCAGCGGCTCGAGCCTGACTGTGCGTCCCTCGATCGCCTTGCGTTCCGGCCGTGGGCGCGGCTGCCAATTCTTCAGATCTTCCGACACCGACCACTCCAATCCGTTGACTTTTCCCAGCGGACGGTCACAAAAACGCTCGCTCACAGAAAGAACCACAGGGACGGGAAAAATGCTCCACACGATCGCGGCCATCGACCGCCTTGGCGAGGAAAATGCCTTCGCGGTGCTGGCCAGGGCCACCGCGCTTGCCCATCAGGGCCGCGACATCATCAATCTCGGCATCGGCCAGCCCGACTTCAAGACGCCGCAGCACATCGTCGAGGCGGCGATCAAGGCGCTGCGCGACGGCCACCACGGCTACACGCCGGCAAACGGGCTGCTCGCCACCCGCGAGGCCGTCGTGCGCCGCACGCTGACCACCACCGGCGTCGAGGTGTCGCCTGAGAATGTGATGATCCTGCCCGGCGGCAAGCCGACCATGTTCGCCGCGATCCTGATGTTCGGCGAACCGGGTACTGAGATCCTCTACCCCGATCCCGGCTTTCCGATCTACCGCTCGATGATCGAGTTCACCGGCGCCACGCCGGTGCCGGTGCCGATCCGCGAGGAGAACGGCTTTGCCTTCTCGGCCGACGAGACGCTGGCGCTGATCACGCCCCGGACCAGGCTGCTCATCCTCAACTCACCCGCCAATCCGACCGGCGGCGTCACGCCGCGCGCCGAGATCGAGAAGCTGGTCAAGGGCCTGGACAAGCATCCTGAGGTCGCCGTCATGTCCGACGAGATCTACGACGTCATGACCTATGATGGCGAGAAGCACTGCTCCCTGCTCAACTTCCCCGAAATCCGCGACAGGCTGATCGTGCTCAACGGCTGGTCGAAGACCTGGGCGATGACCGGCTGGCGCATGGGCTGGTCGATCTGGCCGAACGGCGACAAGGGCGCCCATCTCTACGACAAGGTGCGCAAGCTGGCCGTCAATTGCTGGTCTTGCGTCAACGCGCCGAGCCAGTTTGCCGGCATCGCCGCGATCGACGGTCCGCAGGACGATGTCGAGAAGATGATGCGCGCCTTCGACAACCGCAGGAAAATCGTCGTCGAGGGCCTGAACGCGCTCCCCGGCATCTCCTGCATCACGCCGAAGGGCGCCTTCTACGCCTTCCCCAACGTGTCGAAGACCGGCTGGAAGGCCAAGAAGCTCGCCTCGGCGCTGCTGGAGGATGCCGGCGTGGCGCTGATCGGCGGCCCCGATTTCGGCGTGCTCGGCGAAGGCTATATCCGGCTTTCCTACGCCAATTCCGAGGAGAACATCCTGCGCGCGCTGGAGCGGATCGAGGCATTTCTAAAGAAGTGAGCCGTCAGGCGCTTATCCGCGCCCGACAAACGGCATCTTCGTCGCCATCACCGTCATGAACAGCACGTTGGCGTCGAGCGGCAGGCTGGCCATATGCAGCACCGCGTCGGCGACGCGTTGCACGTCCATCACCGCCTCGGCGGCGATCGAGCCATTGGCCTGCGGCACGCCCACCGTCATCGGCTGCGCCATCTCGGTCAGCGCATTGCCGATATCGATCTGGCCGCAGGCGATGTCGAAGGGCCGGCCGTCGAGCGCCAGCGTCTTGGTGAGACCGGTGATGGCGTGCTTGGTCGCCGTATAGGGCACGGAACCCGGGCGCGGCGCATAGGCCGACACTGAGCCGTTGTTGATGATACGGCCGCCCATCGGCTTCTGCCTCCGCATGGCGCCGAAGGCGGCGCGCGCGCACAGGAACGCGCCGGTGAGGTTGACGCCGACGACATCGTTCCAGACCTCGACCGGGATCTCGTCGATCAGCGTCGACTTGTAGCCCATGCCGGCATTGTTGAAGAGCAGGTCGACGCGGCCGAAGGCCTCGAGCACGGTCTCGAACATGTCGTCGACTTCCGCCGCCTTGCTGATGTCGCAGGCGACTGCCAATGCCTTGGCTTGCGTCTTGCCCGCATCGGCGATCGCCTCTTCCAGCACCGTCTTGCGCCGGCCGCAGAACACCGTGTTCCAGCCTGCCTGGAGCAGCGCGGTGGCGACGCTCTTGCCGATGCCGGTGCCGGCTCCGGTAACGATGGCGGTCTTCTCTGCTATGGCGGTCATCGTCGTCCTCCCGGTCATGCTCGGAAAGACGTGGCATCGCAAATGCCGGGGATCATGGCAAGCCGCTATTGGCGACAAACAAGAGGCCAACAAAAAGGGCGGCCATTGGCGACCGCCCCGATCTGAACCGCGCTTGGGAGGAGGAAAAGCCGGTCCGACTGATTAGAATGATGCGCTTGCTGAGTTAACGAGGGATTAACGACCGGCAAGGCGGTGCGCAGCGGCGTTTACCAACATGGTTCACCACGGCGAGCTAGGCGCGCTGCCGGCCGGCACCTTTGCCGCCGAGACAGTCGCCTCGACATGATCGACCAGGGCATCCGGCAGGCCGAGCCGACCGGCAAGCAGGTCGAGATAGCCGCGCTCGGCGCGCGTGTCGGGATCGATGGTCAGACGCGAGGCGGTGTAGAGTTCCAGCTTCTGCGCATCGGTCTTGGCGCCGGCGACCAGCGTGTCGAGATCGAGTGGCCTTTCGAGCTCGGCAAGCAGGAACTTTTCCGCTTCCGCGCCGATGCCGGCGAGCTTGAGCTTGTCGGCGATCTTCTTGCGCTCTTCGTCGTCGATATGGCCATCGGCCTTCGCCGCCGAGATCATCGCTCGGACCAGCGTCAGCGTGAACTCGGCCTCGCCTTGCGGTGCCTGTGCAGGATCGAAAGCGGTATCGGCCGGCGGCGGGAGCAGTTCAGGCTCGCCGGACGCGGGCGCCTGCGCCGGCTCGTTGCCGGCCTTGTAATTCTGATAGGCCTTGTAGGCGAGGCCGCCGATCGCCGCCAGGCCGCCGAGCTTGATGGCCGCGCCCGTCACCTGCCGTCCGGTGCCGGTGCCGAGCAGCACGGCGGCAAGCGCTCCGGCAGCCAGCGGATTGTCCTTCGCCATCTGCGCCGCCTGCCCCGCCTTGTCGCGAACGGTCGAGCCCGTGCCGGGAATCTGCGATCCGAGAAGGTCGTCGAGCAGCTTCTTGGGGTCGAGCATCAATGCCTCCAGAATTGGCCCGGCCGAATGGGCGGGCATGGTTTCGGACCGGCAACAGGTAGGCCCCGCGGTTTGACATTACAATGACGGAGCAGGTTTTGCGCGTGAGGCTTTAGCTGCCGATATGGCGCTTGCCGCCGCGCGCCTGCGCAAGTTCGACCTGACGGTGGCGTTCGGCGTAGCGCTCGCGGTCCGCATCGGACCGCGTTTCGAAACAATGCGGGCATGAAA
>NZ_RZSA01000391.1:0-5606 GCF_003998075.1 Mesorhizobium sp. M2A.F.Ca.ET.037.01.1.1
CCACCGAGGTGATCTGCAGCGCATCCGCCGGCAGCTTGAAGCCGGAGGCGACGGCTGCACTCGTGAACAGCGGCGCCAGCGCGTTGGCGACGTAGAAGCCGACGGCGAGCGTCACCGTGCCGATGACAACCATGCGGAAGACATTGCCCCTGACCAGCGGCGCGGTCATCGCGACGATGAACGGGATGACGGCAAGGTCGGCGAACAGGATGACGCGGTTGCCGGGCAGGATGATCGACAGGATGATCGCGATCGGCACCAGGATCAGCGACGACGAGATCGCGGCGGGGTGACCGATCAGGATGGCCGAGTCGAGCCCGACCTGCAGCTCGCGGTCGCCTGTGCGCTTGCGCACGAATTCCTGTGCGGCGTCCGAGACCGGCAGCAGGCCCTCCATCAGGATCTTCACCATGCGCGGCAGGAGCAGCATCACCGCCGCCAGCGTCATGCCGGTGCCGAGCACCTTGGCCAGCACCGTGCCGAGATCGCCAGCGTTGTAGAAGGCGATCAGGCCGAGCACCAGGCCAATGATCAGCCCGAGTATCACCGGCTCGCCGAACACGCCGAAGCGGCGTTCGATGGTTTCGGTGCTGATGTTGATGCGGTTGATGCCCGGGATGCGATCCATGATCCAGTTGAGGATGATGGCGATCGGGAGGATCTGCGCCGAGGCGAGATGCGGCACGGAAATGCCCGGCACGCCGTAGAACTGCTGCACCGCGCGCGCCGACCAGTCGGCGAAGAGCAGCGCAAGTGCCGCGACAAGCGCCGCGATGATGATGCCGTAGGCCAGATTGTTGGTGGCGGCGACGACCAGCGAGCCGACGAAGGCGAAATGCCAGAAGTTCCAGACGTCGACATTGAGCGTGCGTGTCATGCGCGTGAGCAGGAGCGCGATGTTGACCAGGATGCCGACCGGGATGACCCAAAGGCCGACCGACGAGCCGAAGGCGATCGCGGCGGCAGACGGCCAGCCGACATCGATGATGTCGCGATGGATGCCGGTGTTGGTGACGATCGCCTTGGCCACGTAGCCGATAGAGGCGAACATCAGGCCGAGCACGAGGTTGATGCCGATGAAGGCGACGCCGATCGTGATGGCGGCGCGGAATGCCTTGCTGACCTTGGCTCCAAGGATCACGGCGATGATGAAAATGACGATCGGCAAGAGCACAGTCGCGCCGAGCGTGTCGATGGCTCCCTTTAAGCCTGCAAGTATGGTGTCCATTCTACCTCCCCAGGGGCATCGGCTTCGGCTCGAAGCGTGAATGATGCCCGCAACTCAATGACGCCTCGACCCTCCCGGCCAAGGCACTCCCCACTCGCCGACGAGGACGGAATGCTCAGTCAAGATGAGTGAACATTTGCCTTTGTCAGCGAACGAAAGTTTTATCTGGGCGGTCTATGCCAAAGTCAATCGGCAATCCTTTGGGCCAAAGGGAAACCCACCGATTGTTCGGGAAATCGGTTAGCCGATATGGCAATCGTCGATCAGGCCTGGTGGATTTGGCGCATCCCAGGCTGGATTGTTTGTCGGATCGCTACTTGCCGAGCTCTATCGACCGCAGCCGCGCCGCTTCCACGGCTTCGGTGACGAGCTTTGTCAGGCGGTCGCCGCCCATCAGCACGCCGAGCGCGGCGGCGGTCGTGCCGTTGGGGCTGGTCACCTGCTGACGCAGCACGCCCGGCTCCTCGTCGCTTTCAGCGGCGAGCGAGGCGGCGCCGAAGACGGTCTGCATGGCGAGCAGCTTCGCGGTCTCGGCCGGCAGGCCGGCCTTCTCGGCCGCAACGGTCAGCGCTTCGATGAAGTGGAAGACATAGGCCGGGCCGGAGCCGGAGACGGCCGTCACCGCGTCCATGAGGCCCTCGTCGTCGATCGTCGTCACGACGCCGCTTGCCGAAAGCAGCTCAAGGACGAAGCGCCGGACGTCATCGGAGACCAGCGGGTTGGAAAACACCACCATCATGCCCTTGCCGATCGCGGCCGGCGTGTTCGGCATGCAACGGATGACCGGCGCGAGCTCGCCCAGGATTTCCTCGAAGGTGGCGACCGGCGTGCCGGCGGCAATGCTGACGAAAGTCGTCCTGCCATCGCCGAAGCGCTTGTACTGCGCCGTCACGTCGCGGATCACCTGCGGCTTTACTGCGATGACGACGAGGTCTGGCACGGCATCGGCCGGAATGGCCCCGGCGTCGGCGGAAACGCGGCAGCCGAGATGTTCGGCCCGCTGGCGCAGTTCCGCGTTGGGCTCGACCACGAACACCGCCGACGGCTCGAGCCTTGCGGACTTCAGCCAGCCCGAGAGCATGGCGTAACCCATATTGCCGCAGCCGGCGAGAACGAGCCTGATCGTCATCAAGATCTCCTTAGCATGGCTCTCCTTAGACGCTTGCGCGGCCAGCGAAAAGCCCAGCATGAGGAAGATCGATCGTCCAGGATTGAGTGCAATTCCGCGGAAAGGGCGAGCGGCTTTCCGCACGCAACTGCGTCAGGACGGAGATAGAGGGGTTCGCCGTTCCGGTGAAATGGTGAAACGCTCTATCGCGACAGGCGAACCGGGATCGGCCGCAGCGAGACTTGCCTGAGGCCAAGCACGCCGAGAACGAAAAACAGCCAGACCGGATCGCCGCGATGGAAGAAGAAGCTTTCCAGGAAGCCGTTCAGCGCCGTGAACAGCACCACCATCATGAAGAAGTCGCCGAGGAAGATGTTTTCCTTGCGCGGCAGGATGCGCATGTAATCGCGCAACGGGGCGATCAGGAAGGTGTAGACGGCGACGCAGAGCGCCGGGATGCCCATCAGCACGGCGATGTCGAGATAACCGTCATGGCCATGCACGATGGTGCGGATGTCCCAGGGCCTGTCGAAGGGCTGGTCCTGGTTGAGCAGCAGTGGCGTCCCCCAGAAGCTTTCGTAGCCGTAGCCGGTCCACGGCTTCTTCGCCAGCATCTCGCCGGCGAACTCCCAAAGCGTCGTACGCCCCGTATAGGTGAGATCGGGGAAATAGATCGCCGCCAGATGCTTCACCGGCGGGATGAAGACGATGCCGAGCGTGCCGACCGCGGTCGCGACGATCGCCAGCGCGAACAGGATCGGCGTGCCGAGCCGCATGCCGATGAGGCTGGGCAGCACGACGATCATGATCGAGAACGGCACAAGTCCGGCGGTCGTCTTGGAGCCGGTGTGGAGCATGAAGATCATCGCGGCGCAGAAGATGCCGGCGCCCCACCAGCGCTGGCCGCGTCGGAACAGATAGAGCCCGGCGAAACTGAAACAGGCCATCACCGGCCCGGCGATGTTCTTGTGCGTGAAGACCCCGCGCCACAGGCCGGCATGCTCCGGCTCCTGCGAGTCGGCGGTGTGCAGGGCCTCATGCGGGAAGACGACCAGGCCGATATAGGAAAGGCCGATCACCACGACGGCGGTGAAGATGATCACGCGGGCGAAGGAATCGGCGTCGCGCGGCAGCACCAGGATCGTCGCCATGGTGATGATGCCGATCATGGTGAAGGAGGCGGCGCGCATCGCCACCGGCGGATCAGTGGCGAGCACCACCGACAGGAAGAAGAAGCCCAGCATCAGCGCCCAGGAGGGGCTGACCAGCGAACGCACCACGCGCGGATCGGCAAAGGCGAGCAGCGAGAAGATCGAGATCGCGCCGAGCGAGCCGAAGCCGAGCTGGTTGACGATGTCGCCGCCGTCGCCGGTGAGTTCCGCTCCCGCCGGCTGGAAAGGCCGGAACGAGACCATGATGACGGTGAACAGGAGCGCGGCGATCGCCGTCGCCACACCTTCCTTGGTGAAGGCGGCGCCGAGCGGCGCGCGCTCAATTCTTCTCAGGCTGTCGGTACTGCTCATTGGCATATCCGAATTCGGCAAGCACCCGGCCGAGCGCGACATAGACCGGGTAGAGGCCGGTCGTCAGCGAGCCGGTTCGCGCCAGCCGGATGGCGCCACGGAGCGGTGAGGCCGCGAGCAGCGCCAGGCTTTTGAGAAACACTTTGAGGCCGGCAAGCGGCGTGCCGGCGCGTTTCTTCTTTTCGACCAGCGTCGAGATCACGCCATTGCGCAGGCTGCGGGCGCGGATCCAATCGGCCTCGACGCGCCGGGCCGGCACGGTCTCGTTGACTTTTGCCTCGGCGCACCAGCCGAGCACGAAGCCTTTCTGCGCGGAACGGCTGAGGAAGTCGGAATCGCCGCCGCCCATGAAATTGAACCTGAGATCGAGGAAGGGCGGTCCCATGGCCTTCAGCACGTTGCGTCCCACCAGCAAATTGCCGGACGAATAGAGCGCCGGAACGCGACCGGTTTCCCGGTAGGGCGGCGCGAACACCGGGTGCTCGGCCCATCGGGCGTGGCTCGGATCGGCGAAGACCGGCACTTGCGGGCCACCGACGATGTCGGCGCGAAGCGTCTCGGCGGCCTTGCACATGCGCTCCAACCAGTCCGGCTCGGCGATCTCGTCATCGTCGATGACAAGAAGGTGCTTGAAGTTGGGAAACTGCAGGATCGCCGTCTGCCAGCCGGCATTGTAGGCGCTGCAATTGCCGCGCTCATGCGCGACGATCACAAGTCCCGGCATCTCGCCGCTCTCGAACAGCGGCAGCACGGCGGCGGCACCCTCGCGCGCCTCGGCCTCGTTTTCCATGACGATGACGGCGAAGCGCCGGCCGGTACGCTGCGCCTTGAGCGAAGCCAGGGTTTCCAGCACCTGCTGCGGCCGCTTGAAGGTCGGCAGCGTCACCACCGCCTCGACAGTCTCGGCGGCAAGCTCCGGCGACCGTCCCGCGATCGATACAGAAGCGTCGGACGGCAAAGGGATCATCCGTTTTTGAGCAGCGTGGGTTTGCGCCCTCGATAGCATCGCGGTGATAACGTTTCGTTAATCACCTTCTCGCCCGGCTGTCGGAAAAGCCGGGTCTTTGGCCTTTGACGGTGCCATTTAATCAAGGCTTCACCGCGTTTTGCTACCGGCTGCACCTAAGGATAGGTGAGATGCATCTGCTGTTCGCCACATCGATCGTGCCCGATGGCGCTCTCGCCTCAGGCTACGAGATTGCCAATGCCGCGACCATCGACGCGCTGCGGCGCGCCGGCGTGCGCGTGACCGTGATCGGCTTCATCTGGCCAGGCAAGACCCCGTCCGATCCGCAAAACACCATCGTGCTCGACGCCGTCGAGGTCCGCACCGAAAGCGCTTCGCCGCTGCAAAAACTTGTCTGGCTCGGCAAGGCGGTTTCCTCCGGCCTGACCTTTTCGTCGGTCAAGCTGCGTGTCGTCTCTGAGGCGCAAACCCGCGCCGCCATCGATCGCGCCGGTCCCTTCGACGGCTATATCCTGAATTCGGTGCAGTTCGCCGGCGCGTTCGAGAAGGTTCTCGCTGACCGTCCATTCGTCTTCGTCGCGCACAATGTCGAGCATCGCTCGGCCGAGGAAAATGCCGCCGCGGCGGGCAGCGCGCTGCAGCGCTGGATGTTCCGCCGCGAGGCCAGGCTGCTCAAGGTCATGGAGGAGCGCCTTTGCGGCGCGGCGCGCTTCGTCTTCACGCTGGCCGAGGAAGACCGCGCGGCACTTGGCGTCGCCTCCGACACACGCTCGGCGGTGC
>NZ_RZSA01000392.1:0-5604 GCF_003998075.1 Mesorhizobium sp. M2A.F.Ca.ET.037.01.1.1
GCTTGGCATCCGCGTAGTCGCAGCTCCCCTCATTCCCATCGGACGCATTCATCGCCATATCGCGCGGGTCCAGATAGCCTTCGAATGCGGAGTCTGCAAAAGGACCTGCCAGACACGCAACTATCTCCCGGATCGCATCATCGCGTTCCAAACATCGATCCATATCGTCCTCGAAAATCGGCTTTCGCTTCGAGGTGAATCCTTGCGCTGAATAAAAACCCGCGCCTTCGACAACACCACCGCACTCTCCGTCACCGGCGTCGGGGTAAATACTAACACTTGAGAAAGCAGGGAGTTCACGGTCGTCGTCGAACGTCTGACGGTGCAAAACGATGGCGGCCACCGCGTGCCCGGCTTCGTGATGCGCCACAAGCGGCAGATATTGGGAGGCTACATTCATGCGGTGCGGCTCTCAGGTCTAGTTTGCTTTTGCGCATAGGACCGCAATTGTCGTGCCAACTGGGAAAATCGTTTCGGGCAATGCGATCGCTCCGATAGCGTTGCGTCTCCTGTCTGACATTGTTGGGAAGTCGACACGCGCCCGTCGCAATGCGGTCGACCTTCCGCGCGAGTTGGGTGACCCGTGAAGGCGGCCGACCAGGACGATGTTGCGCTGATCGGCGACGAAGGCGCGGCCGGGCGAGATCGCGCATCAGGGGGTGACCGGCGTGTCGGCGAAGTCGAAGTCGTCGATGTCCTTGGCCAGCGGCAACTTGGCGACAGCGAACTGGTATTTGATGGAGCGGGCCTGCTTCTCCGATATCTCGGCCTGCAAGAGATCACCGACAATCCTGGGCGGCTCGTGCCGTCGCTTGATGGCGACGCGCCCATGATCTCGTCATAGGCTCTGCGCATTCCGTAGAGCTTCAGCGCTCCCATCAGTTCCAGTACCTCGGTGCGTTCCATGGCTGTTTGTCCTCCTGAGACTGTCATAGCGGGTGCAGTCGGCGACACTCGTGAGCTAGCTTCAGCGCTTGGGGAATGGAAAGGATCGTGCCCGGCGCCGGATCGCGGCTGCGGGCCAGGATGTTGAGGATCACCGGCGCCGACGATGCACCGTGCTCGATGGCTTCCTGACAGGCGGCCTCGACCGCGCTCAATCCGTCGGTCAGCACCCAGGTGAGGATCAACACCATCTGCCGGTCGACGTCATCAACCGCCTTGAGCTGCGCCGCACCTTCTCCATTGCCGACCGCACGACCCAGCTAAGGAACGGCGCGCGCCGTGTGCCAGGGATCGTAGACGACCTCGTTGCGGCCAAAGGAGCGAACGTGTTCTCCCACGACCACGCCATCCTCTGGCGGATGCGATCCGATCGACATAAGCATGGATCTCGACGGGCCGACCGACGGCACTCGACAGCACCGAGTATTTGTTGTTGTCGAAGCGCACCGTGCAGGTCTTCGACACCGACGGGGGAATGCAGTGGAAGCCGTCGAAGCGACCGGCAGCCGCTCCCGCTGCGGCTTGGCCGCATTCGCCGACAGCAGCCGGTCCCGCGTCTCACGCCGAGCTCCCATGCGGGGATAGGGCTGGTGCTTGCGCTCGTAGCGGAACTCCGTCTGCTCAGAACGCAGGACCTTGCGCACCACCTTGCGCGAGATCTTCAGCTCACGGCAGATCGCCTTGATCGACTTCCCCTGGACCAGCGACAGCCGACGTATCTTTGCAATCGTCTCTAAAACCAACATCCAAAACACAAATGCCTCCGATCAAGCCGGAGGCATCTTGATGACCCCATCGTTAAAGGGTCCCGTTTGGACGAAAATCACCCTTTAAACAGGGTCCCCATTCCACGAAAAATCAATGCACTACCTTCCAAAGCTGCGAGAGATCGCCACCGACCGCTTTGAAGGGGCTTTCGGCGGTCTCGTCAGCGAGGTTGTGGCATGAAGAAACATCAATCCACAGCATTGGGCCGAAGCATGCCACGGGCTCATGCCGCGGGAGAGCGGGAAGATATTCTTGAAAGAAGCGGTCTCCGACATCAATACCGACAGGATGGGCAGCTTTCTCACATCACTTGAGGTCGAGCGTGGCAGTTGCGACCCGCAATGCAAGGCTGGCGGCGATGGATGCCTTTGCGCGGTTCCTGATTTCGGAGCACCCCGAATATTAGGATACGCTGCAACTGGTGGTGACACTTCCCTTCAAGAGGGCGCGTGGGTGGCACCTGTCGAATATCTCGATGAGCCCGGAAATCAAGAGCGTCCTGGCGCGTATCGTCCGCCGCACGCCTTCTGGACAGCGGGATTACGCTCTGTTTTCGCTGATGTTCAATACGGATGCACGAGTTCAGGGATCCTGAATCTTCGATTGTGACCTTCGTCTGGTATCGCCCTGTCCCGCCGAGCAAAGCAACGACCGCCCCACACTGCTCACCCGGTTCGGTGTTCCATACTTGCTGCGCACACATGGCTGCGGGCGAAGGAACCACCATGGCGGAAAAAAGCATCCATCATCGCCCTTTGCGGGACACGACGGCCATCCACCTCGTCAAGGCGGGTGTTGACATCGCCACCATCAGTCGATGGCCAGGCCACTCGGGCTGAACTAACGATGCGCTACGCCCAGGCCGGTATCGATATGAAGCGGCAAGCGCTCGAACAAGGCTTCCCCGACGTGATGTCATCGGCAAAAGATCAGACGATCATCGCTTTGATGGCTGGATGTTTGGCTGGCTGCACCGCTTGTAGACGCTCAGTTATGTGGAGTTGTATCGCGGGAAGTCGCGCGTCTTGGGCTTTTGCGGTGTCAGCTCCACATCTCTCCGCAGTGCACGTTGTCACTGTTGAAGAGCCGTTTGTTCAATCTTCGTCCTGGCACGGCAAGGGTTGTCGATATTGTGGGCGTCTTGCGCTTGCCGAGCTTGTCCGAAATCCAGCGCCGGATCAGGCGTGAACACTGTTGCGTAGTTCGTCAGCCAGAGCGCGGAGAACGTCGGCGCTTCCTTCCAGCGCCGTAAAAGCGTAGGGATTGAGGAACTGTCGGCCCCAGAACAGATTGCGATCTGTGCCGGATAGCGTAGCTTCCTCGCTGACACGCGGCCAATTCTCCGCAATGCATCGGAGCTGGCCTTCAACAATCGCAAGAGCTTCCGGCGCGCTGAGCAGGAAGTGATGCGCCGCTTCAAGGCAGGACGCTATCCGGCTCATGCGGTTATTGCCGCTGATGAGCATGGCCTGGCTGGCCTCCTGGCCACTGCGGGCCTGCGGACAAATATCGTACGCAGGCGTGAGGGTGAGCTTAGCGCCGTCCCAGAATGCCGCATGGTTGCGGGCATGATCGTCGGTGTTGCCGCAAAGTATGTTGAAGACAATGCGGCTGAACAACTCGCGCAGAGTTTCCGACGGCGCGGTGAATCGGTGGCGAATGATCTCCGCCAAATCCTGGTAGCTGGCGTAACGCGCCATCATCTCATCGAGCGCGAGCATCGTCAGCGCTGAGACCATGGATTTGCGTTGCCAGCCGCCCGTGACCTTGATCCGGTCGAATCGCTCGACGAGCAACACGTCGTTGCCTGCGGCGCGAACGAGCGAGACGGATGCCGCTCTGATGCCGCACAAGGCGGCAAGCCGCATGGCTATGAATTCTCCTTTGACGACGCTGTAAAGGTCGGCAGACGAGGAAAATTTCGCGACATGCTTGACGGCGTCACCCTCGATCAGCGCCTTTGGCCTTGCGCCGCCGATCGAGCTGCCGTGATGCAGCGCCTGATCTAATTCGGGGGTGAGCGGAATACCTTTCTCTACCCGCTCCGCCGATTGGACAAGCTCTTCGAGAGTGGCATTGGCCAGTGCGCGCGGCTCGTAATGCATTGGCGAAAACTGAAAATCGAGCGCGCCGATGCGGTCCGAGCCTGATTCCAGCAAGAACGTCAGTTCTGAAATATCGAGCCGCGCGATTTCATCGCCCTTCACACCGAATTTGCGGTTTAGGATAACCCGTCGTCCCCAGGCATCAGGGGCAGCATCGCGGATGCATCCCGGCATGGTTAGGCCAGGAAGCAAAGGCAATTCGCCTGCCTTCAGGGGCAGTTCCGGGAGATAAAGCGGGATCGCGCTTCCCAGTTCACGAAAGCTCCTGCCATAGTTGAAGCTGACGAGTCCGTCATGGGCATATAGCCGCCCGGCGACAACCGGCGCGGTCTCGCCCGGCAGCCAGACCCAGACATAGGCTTCGTCGTACTTGGGGACCTTAGAACTCATCGACGATCTGCTTGCCGGCCTTGTAGACGTGCTTCGGCAGCAGCGCGATGCGATCGTCCATGCGGCCTGTGAGGGCTGTGATGCCATTGCCGTCGGCATCGAACAGCTTCACACCGACAATGGCAGCAGCTTCGAACATCAGTCCGATTTCGACTTTGGGATCGCCCTTCTCGATGCGCTGCAGGGTGCTGCGTGAAACACCGATTCTCTCGGCTAACTCCTGTGCGGTTAACCGGTGCTGCATCCGGCCAAGCCGGATGGTCTTACCGAAAAGGCCAAGCGCTTCCATCGCGTAGCGCGAATAGGTGCGTTTATACGTTGCCTTCATTCGGGTCTCTGTGACCTATGCATGATCCATATCGCCTTCTTTCGAACTTTATATAGGTAATGTCACAGAGCGACTGCCAAAGTCAAGACTCCGTATCGCAAGCGTTACCCATCCGAACGAGGAAGGCGGATATTGCCGACGGCTCCTGCACAACCGGCCAGCTCTGCGCGTCTCGGGCGAGGCGGAGATCTGGCGCTGGATCGCGGACAGCCTTGAGACGCCTCGCATGAGTCATTCATGGGCGGTCCCTGGTGCGGGGCCGCGGCGCTCGACTGCTGGCCGACATTCTCGGCGGCGGGACCCGCATCCGGCTACACCAGCACTTTTCGACCGCATACGCGCCCAGCTTCTCTCCGAAATCATTGCCAATGAGCGCGAACCTCATGCGATCGCCGAGCTGGCCTGGCGGCGCGGAATCTACGCACGCATCCGTATTCGAGACCGCCCAAGGGAGGCTGACTAGCGTAACGCCCTCCGATCTAAGCGCCTTCCACAAAGCCGCTTTCGCACGCGACGGGCTGCATGTGGCGGTCGTAGGCGACATAGATGCCAAGCCCTGAGAGTAAGGCTCTACCAGCTGTTCGGCGATTTGCCTCAGAAACTGGCGCTTGCCGGCGCGAACCAGTGGTATCGCGAGGGCGAGCACGCCGAGCGCTTTTCCTCCGCCCTCCACTGACCACAGACCCGCACGCAACGAAGCCGCGCTCGATCTTATCGTGGCGTGGCTAGGTGCAATGTTTGCTCTCGCCATCAGGCCGGCTTTCCCGATGGCGTGGTCAACCTGATCTATGCGTCCGAAGGTGATCGCGTGGGCCGTGAACTCTGCACCAATTCCAAAGATCAGCTTTACCGGTTCGAACGAGGTCGGACGGCTGCTGATGCGTCAGTGCTCTGACCAGATCAAGAAGGTCAGCCTTGAACTCGGCGGCAATGCACCTTTCATCATCTTCGATGATGCCGACATTGACGGTGCTGTTGACGGTGCGGTCCAGGCGAAGTTCCGCAATGCCGGCCAGACCTGCGTTTCCGCGAACCGCATTTACGTCCAATCGAGCGTTCACGATGAGT
>NZ_RZSA01000393.1:0-5601 GCF_003998075.1 Mesorhizobium sp. M2A.F.Ca.ET.037.01.1.1
ATCGCACATCTATACCTTCATGCCGGCCGCCGGCGGCGTCGGCACCACCACGCTCGCGCTGCAGACGGCTTTCCAGCTGCATCATTCGGTGACGCGCGGCGCTTCGACATGCGTGGTCGATCTGAATTTCCAGCAGGGCGCCTGCGCCGAATATCTCGACCTTGAGCCGCGCTTCGACATCACGGAAATCGAGAACCAGCCGGAGCGCCTCGACCGGCAACTGCTCGATGTGATGCTGTCGAAACATGCGAGTGGCCTGTGCGTGCTCGCGGCGCCGACACGTCCCTCGGACATGCGCTCCTTCAAGACCGATGTGGTGGTTCGGATGCTCGATCTCGTGGCGGCTTACTTCGACAATGTCGTCATCGACATGCCGCGCACCTGGTTCCCCTGGACCGAGACGGTGCTCTTGGGTTCCAACAAGCTCTACATCGTCGCCGAGATGACGGTGCCTTGCCTGCGCCACACGCAGCGCCTTATCCAGGCCGTCTATGAGACCGCAGGCAAGGAAGTGAAGCCCAACGTCATCGTCAACCGCTTCGAACAGAAGATGTTCGACAGCGGCATCAAGCAGGCCGATGTCCAAGAGATACTCGGCGAGCATTTCGTCGGCGGCATCTCCAACAATTACCGGCTGGTGCGCGAGGCCGTCGACCGCGGCGTGCCGCTGCACGCCATCGACCCCAACGCCAATGTCGTCAACGACCTGAAGAAGATCATCCTGCCGGAGGAGGCCGTCCAGACCACGGTCAAGTCGAAATCGCTGTTCGGCCTCGGCAAAGGCCTGCTGAAGAGGAAGGCCGGATGAACACTCGCTTTTCCAACCTGCAGAACCGCGACACTCGTCCGCAGCGAGCGCCGGAGCCCGCGCCTATGGTGCACAATGCGGTGATCATCCCGACGACCCGCAAGCCGGCACCGCCGAAGCCGGAGGCCGCGCCGGCAAAAAGCGCCAACAAGGTGCTCGATGCGCGCGTGCGCATCCACCGCATGCTGCTCGAGGAGATCAACCTCGTGGCGCTCGAGCGGCTGCCCAAGGATGAAATGCGACGGCAGGTGCATGAATTCGTCTCGGAAAAGACGCGCGAGGAGCGGATGGCGATCAACATCGCCGAGCTCGATGCGCTGGTCGACGACATCGTCGACGAGATGGTCGGCCTCGGCCCGCTGGAGCCGTTGCTCAAGGACCCTGAGATCAACGATATCCTGATCAATGGCCACCAGAACTGCTTCGTCGAAAAGCGCGGCAAGCTGCAGCAGGTCCACATCCCATTCAAGGATGAGGCGCATCTGCTTCGAATCATTAACAAAATAGTCGCGGCTGTCGGCCGCCGCGTCGATGAATCACAGCCGATGGTCGACGCCCGCATGCTCGACGGCTCGCGCTTCAACGCGGCGATCCGCCCGGTCGGCGTCGACGGCCCGCTGGTGTCGATCCGCAAATTTTCCAAGAACAAGCTCGGCCTGCACAAGCTGGTCGAGTTCGGCGCCATCACCCAGAACATGGCCGAAGTGCTGGCGGCGGCGGTGCACGCCCGCAAGACCACGATCATCTCCGGCGGCACCGGCACCGGCAAGACGACGATGCTCAATGCGCTGTCGGCCTTCATCCCGGAAGACGAGCGCCTGATCACCATCGAGGACGCGGCCGAGCTGCAATTGCAGCAGCCGCATGTCGCGCGCATGGAAACGCGCCCGGCCAACATCGAGGGCCATGGCGAACTGAAGCAGCGCGACCTGGTCAAGAACGCGCTGCGCATGCGCCCCGACCGCGTCATCCTCGGCGAGTGCCGCGGCGAGGAAGCCTTCGACATGCTGCAGGCGATGAACACCGGTCATGAAGGCTCGATGGCGACCATCCATGCCAACACGCCGCGCGACGCGATCTCGCGTCTGGAACAGATGCTCGGCATGACCGGCATGCCGATGACGGTGCAGTCGATCCGCAGCCAGATCGCCAGCGCGCTCGACATCATCGTGCAGCTGACGCGCCTTTCCGACGGCAAGCGCAAGGTGACCAGCGTCGCCGAGGTAACCGGCATGGAAGGCGATGTCATCCAGATGCAGGAGATATTCCGCTTCGTGCGCACCGGCATGGAGGCGGACGGCAAGATCCTCGGCCACTTCGAGGCGACCGGCATCCGCCCGCGCTTCCTCGAGGACCTGCGCAACATGGGCATCGAATTCCCGGGCAAGTATTTTGAACCCGGCCGGCCGCAGGACTAGGCCGGTGTTCGAGGGATTCAGCCCGATCTACGTCGTATACGCCGCGGCGGCGCTCACCGGCATCATGATCGCCGAGGGCCTTTACCTGCTCTATGCCGGGCGCAGCGACAAGCGCACGGCAATCAACCGCCGCATGAAGCTCGCCGAGAACAAGATCAGCCAGGAGCAGGTGCTGATCCAACTGCGCAAGGAGCGCGGGATCGACGGCCGCAGTTCCGTCTTTTCCCTCGACCGTTTCCGCGTCCTGCGCACGCAGTCCGGCATGACCACGCCGTTGCCGAAGTTCCTGATGATCACATCGGGGATCGCTTTCGCACTGGCGCTTCTCACGATCTGGAAGGGCTTGCCGCTTCTGTTCGGCCTGATCCTGTTTCTCATACTGCTGCCGGTGCTGCCGGTGATGGCGATGCGCTTCATGCGCAAGCGCCGGCACAAGCGGTTCGGGATACAGTTGCCCGAGGCGCTGGAACTGATCACGCGTGGCCTCAAGGCGGGCCATCCGGTGCCGGTGGCGATCGCCATGGTGGCGCGCGAAATGGCCGATCCGATCGGCACCGAGTTCGGCGTCGTCGCCGACGAGGTCACCTACGGCTCGGACCTTGTGTCGGCGCTGAACAATCTATTCGACCGGGTAGGCCACGAGGACCTGCCGCTGTTCGTCACGGCGGTGTCGATCCAGAGCAGTTCGGGCGGCAATCTGCGCGAGATCCTCGACGGCCTGTCCGCGACAATCCGCGAGCGCGGCAAGCTGCGCCGCAAGGTGCGCGCCATTTCGACCGAAGGCCGCATGTCTGCCTACATCCTGACCGCAGTGCCGGCGCTTCTGTTCACCGCCATCATGGTGCTGATGCCGCAATTCTACCAGGATGTCTGGGGCGAGCCGAAGACCTGGTACATGCTGAGCGGGGCGATCTTCTGGCTGCTGCTCGGCAACGCCATCATGTTCAAGATGTCGAATTTCAGGTTCTGAAATGGAAGACGTCATCCGCTTTCTCGCCTCGCTCGCGCCGACGTCGCTGATGCCGGTTGCCGTGCTGCTGCTGGTGCTTGGCGGCGGTGCCGTTGCCTGGCCGCTTGTGCTCGCCAAGGGCGATCGCGGCGAGGTCAAGCGCCGGCTGAAGGTCGAGGTGGTGCAGCCGGCCGAGCAGGTGGACGCTGCGCCCAAGAAGAGCACCAGCGCCGTGCGCGAGAAGGCGGTGAAACGGGCGCAGGAGTTCTATGCCAAGAGCGACCCGGAAAATGTCGCGCGGCTGCGCATGAAGCTCATCCAGGCCGGCTATATGGAGCCGCGCGCCGTCGGCATGTTCTTCCTGATCCGCTTCGCCACCATGATCGGCGCGGCGTTGGGCGCGTTCCTGATCAACCACTGGGCGGCCAGCGCCGAGTCGACCATGACCAGCCGCTGGACCTTCATCATCCTGTCGGGCGCCGGCGGCTATTTCCTGCCGGGCCTGGTGCTGACGCAGAAGGTTCGGGAGAAGATGCGCGAATACCGCAACGGCTTTCCCGATTTCATGGATCTGATGATCGTCTGCTCCGATGCCGGCATGAGCATGGAGGCCGGCATCGAGCGGGTCTCCAAGGAGCTTGCCAGGACCTATCCGTCGCTCAGCCAGAACCTGATCCTGGTGTCGCTGGAGCTGCGGGCCGGGCGCAGTCTCGACGACGCGCTGAAGGCGCTCGCCGACCGTCTCAGCCTGGACGAGGTGCGCTCCTTCGCGACGCTGCTGCAGCAATCCAAGGAGCTCGGCACCAGCCTATCGGGCTCGCTGCGCGTCTTCTCCGACGAAATGCGGCATAAGCGCATGTCGCTGGCGGAGGAGAAGGCGCATGCCTTGCCGGCCAAGATGTCGGTGCCGGTGACGGTCTGCATCCTGCCGGTGGTGCTGATGATCGCCATTATTCCGATCATTGTGAAGCTGACGGCGCATCACTGAGGTATGCTGATATTCGGGTGAGGCCGGCCTGCGAATAGCGACTTTCTGCGCTCCCGGTGCTCACGTACTTCAAGTACGCTCCGCTCCGGTTCTCGAAAGCCATTATTCTCGACACGGCCTGACCCGAATCTCAGCATACCTCAACCATCGCTGGTCTGCTGGTTAACGCATCCTTGGCGGGGAACCAAAATTTAGCTGCATTTCGGCACCGAAGCTTAATCGCTCTCCTGTATCGTCTTTTCGTGAAGAACGACCCGGCAAATCGGGCGATGGGGCAGGGGCCTGCGTCAGAGACTTCCCACGGCAGCGGTGGCATTGACGGCCGCCTTGATGATCACCGGCTGCACGACGAGCAACACCAGCAACAGTGTCGACACGACCAAGACCACCGCGATCCAGCCGGTGGCCAAGGATGTCAGCGCCAACGACCTCGTCGAAGGCAAGGCCCAGTTCCGCGAGGCGAATTTCGGCCTGGCCGAACAGCATTTCCGCAAGGCGGTCGAGCTCAGATCCGACAATGCCGAAGCCTGGATGGGGCTTGCCGCTTCCTATGACGAGCTCGGCCGTTTCGACTTCGCCGACCGCGCCTATGCGCAGTTGCTGAAGGTTGCCGGCCGCAAGCCGCAGATCGTCAACAATATGGGTTATTCGCAGCTCCTGCGCGGCAACAAGAAGAAGGCGCGCGCGCTGCTGCTCGAGGCCAAGGCCGGCATGGCCGACCAGACGGTGGTCAACGCCAATCTGGCACTTCTGAACAAGAGCTAGAGCCTTATCGGGCTTGGCTTAAATGGTTCCGCCCGAATTCCTCGGCCGCCGGCCGAACGCCGTTTCAGCGAAACGCGACAAGTTCCACCCGTTACAATTTTCGTTTGTCGATTGGCGAAATCAAAGCGACAGGGTTGAATTTCCGGCTGGCGGACGCACGCCTGTCAACCGGCTTACCAGGTGTACAACGTCGGGCGAATATCGTTTTTCGCGGGGATCGCCTCGCGCTGGTGAAAAAGAACTGTTTCAATATAAACCAACAATTTCTAGTCTTCGCTTCTGCTGGATGCAGTAGTGGATGCTTTGTAAACCTTGTCGGAAGGTTGGGTCGAAAGGTTAGCTGAAAACGGTATCAGTGGGCCGCCGTTAACCTAGAATGCAGCGTCACTGACCACTCCCAAGAGGCGGCGGCTCAACAATGTTGGATTTTAGTTCGCTCCTGCTCGCGGCGGCGTTGTCGGGTACGTGCCTCAGCATCACCATGCTTGCGATCTGGCTCACCGCTCCGCGGGCGCCCTTCGTGCTGACGGTGGCGTGCGGCATCCTTGTGCTTGTCGCGCATGTCGTTCTGTTCTGGCAATACACCAAGGAGCCCAACCCTTGGCTCTGCCAGGCAGTGCTGGTGCTGCTCAGCCTGGGTTTCCTCATCATCTGCCTGTCGGCGATGCAATAT
>NZ_RZSA01000394.1:0-5601 GCF_003998075.1 Mesorhizobium sp. M2A.F.Ca.ET.037.01.1.1
CATGGTGCAGCTCGGCGCCGAGGAGGACTACGAATATTTCAACACCGAGTTCCACAGCAGGCTCTATCGCGGCGCCCACAACACGCATATCCACGATCTGACGGTGGCGACCCGCAGCCGGCTGGCGCCGTTCCGGCGCGCGCAATTCATGCTGCCGGGCCGGCTGGCCAAGTCCTGGCAGGAGCATGATGTGATCGTCACCGCGATCATGCGCGGTGACGCGGCAGCGGCGGGCAAGGCGGCCCGGGATCATGTCTCGATCGTCAGCGAGGCGAGCGCGGTGTTCGCGACCGTCGATCCGGCGGAATCGAGGCTCAGCCGATCCGCGCGTCGATGATCTCGACCGGACAGGCGCTGGTGGTCGACGGCGGCGAGAGCATCGGCTGATCTGGTCCAGCAAAGCGGACTTGCGCCAGCGGCGATGATCGGTCAAATCATAAGCTCACTTTGACAGGATCAGTCATGCAAGCTGCAAAACAGCAATACCGCGCCAGGCATTTTGTTGCCTGCGGTATTTCGTTTGCGCGCGCGGGATACCACTGATCATGCGCTGCTGCCGCCACGAGAACCTGCAGCGCGCGGAGGAGACGAAGGTCGGCTCGCATGTCGTTCGCGACGGCTGGACCGAAGGGGTGCAAGGCGCGTTGCACCCGGCCCTTCGGCCGGCCATCAGGCGGGCGTCCGTCCTCGGATAACGCAGCTTAGATAACGCCCTACCGGAACGGACATGCCCGCCGAAGCGATCTCTCCTTCGTACGGACATGACCAATGCCTGACAATCTGAACACCACATTCCCCGGCGCGGACACGCAAAGCTGGCTGAAGACGCACGCGATCAACGAAGTCGAATGCTTCGTGCCCGACGTCAACGGCGTGTTGCGCGGCAAGACCTTGCCGGTAGCCAAGTTCCTCAAGTCGCTCGACGACCGCGCGCTCTATCTGCCGAGCAGCGCGTTCCTGGTGGCGATCGACGGCCGCTATTCCGGATCCATCGACGAGGGCTTTGCCTATTCCGATCCGGACATGCGCATGGTGCCGGACATTTCGAGCCTGTGCCTTGCGCCCGGCAGCGCCGGCCGAGCCTATGTTTTTGCCGACACGTTCCACATGGACGACCGGCCGTGGATGGCTTCGCCGCGCCATGTGCTGAAAGCCGTGCTCGGGCTTTATGAACAGCGCGGCTGGCGCGCGGTGGTGGCGCCGGAGCTCGAGTTCTACCTCACGGCGCCAAATCCCGACCCGGATCGTCCGATCACGGCGCCGGTCGGGCGCAACGGCCGGCCGGAAAGCGTGCAGCATCCCTACGACATGCAGGCGATGGAGGAGTTCGAAGCGGTGACGCGGCGGCTCTATGAACATGCCGCCGTCGTGGGCTTGCCGGTGGAAACGCTGATCCATGAATCCGGCACGGCGCAGCTCGAGATCAATCTGCTGCATGGCGATCCGCTGACGCTCGCCGACCAGGTGCTTCTGTTCAAGCGCTTGGCGCGGCAGATCGCTCAGGCGAACGGCATGCACGCTACCTTCATGGCCAAGCCGATCGCCGCGCAAGCCGGCAGCGCCATGCATCTGCACATGTCGATCGTTGACCGGAAGGGCGAGCCCCTGTTTGCCGGCGAAGACGGCGAGGACAGCGCGATGTTCGCGCATTTCATCGGCGGCTTGCAGAAATACATCCCCGAAATCATGCCGCTGTTCGCGCCGCATGCGAATTCCTACCGCCGCATCCGCCCCGGCCATAGCGCTCCGGCCAACGTCGAGTGGTCGCATGACAACCGCTCCTGCGGCCTGCGCGTGCCGCTGGGCGGCCGCGCCGCGCGCCGCATCGAGAACCGTCTGCCTGGCGCCGACGCCAATCCTTATCTAGCGATGGCCGGCTCGCTGATCGCCGGCTATCTCGGCATTGAGGAGAAGCTTGCGCGCTCGGAGGAGGCCTTCGGCAATGCCTATAAAAGCAAGAGCACGCTGCCGAAGACGATGGAGGAAGCGCTCGATCGTTTCGCCGCCTGCGAGCCCGTGCGGGCGCTGCTCGGCGAGGATTTCTTCCAGACCTATCTGCGCGTGAAGAGCGTCGAGCTAGACCTGTTCCAGAGCGTCGTGACGTCCTGGGAACGCGACCACCTGCTGCTCAAGGTGTGACCATGGCTTCGCATTCGACAGGTTTCAATTCCGGTCTCGATATCGGCAAATCCTATTATGTCGCCACGGCCAATCCGGCGCCCGACCATCCGGCACTTGCCGGCGATGTCGAGGCCGATCTGGTGGTGGTGGGCGGCGGCTGCACCGGCCTTTCGGCGGCGCTGCATGCGGCCGAACGCGGCCTGAAGGTGGTGCTGCTCGAGGGCGGCAAGATCGGCTGGGGCGCCTCGGGCCGCAATGGCGGCCAGATGATCCCCGGCCTGCGCAAGGGCGCCAGGGGCCTGGTCAAGTCCTTTGGGCCGGAACGGGCCAAGGCGCTGTTCGACCTGGCCTTCGAGGCGCGCGGGCTGGTGCTCGACATCATCGAGCGCCACGGCATCGCATGCGATTTGCGCCTCACCGGCCACCTGGTCGGCGCGGTCAGCGCTTCGGATGTGCGCGACTTCGAGGAAGAGGCCGAATGCCTCGCCAGGGTGATGGGGTTCACCGATGTCGAGATCCTGTCGGCGGCCGAGGCGCGGCAGATGGTCGACACGCCCTATCAGGGCGCGGTCTATGAAAGGCTCGGCGGACACATGCATCCGCTCAACTACACGCTGGGGCTTACGCACGCCGCGGTTGGCGCCGGCGTCGTCATCCATGAGAACTCGGTTGCCGCCCGGCTGGAGCGGGAGCCGTCCATCCGGGTGTTCACCGACAAGGGCTCGGTCCGCGCCAGACATGTGGTGCTGGCCGGCGATGCGCTGCTCAAGGGACTGGAGCCGCGCGTCAACAGCCGCATCATGCCGGTCGGCAACTACATGGTCGCCACCGAGCCGTTGGGCGAGCGCAATGTCATCCCGGCCAATGTCGCGGTCTCGGACACGCTGTTCGTCGTCAACTACTACCGCATGTCGGCGGACGGCCGCCTGCTGTTCGGCGGCGGCGAGCACTACACGCCGTCGCCGCCGGCTGACATTGCCGGCTTCGTGCGGCCGCATATAGAAAAGACCTTTCCGCAGCTCAAGGGCTGCGGCATCGACCACGCCTGGGGCGGGCTGGTGTCGGTGACGACGTCGCGCCTGCCGCATGTCGGGCATTATGGCGAGCTCTATTTCGCGCATGGCTATTCCGGCAAAGGCGTCATTCTGTCGACGCTGTCGGGCAAGCTCCTGGCGGAAGCGATCACGGGCGATGCCTCGCGGCTCGACCTGTTCTCGATGCTGACGCCGCTGCCGTTTCCCGGAGGCACGGCGCTGCGCGGCCCGCTCTATGTGCTTGGCATGTTGTGGTATGCGATGCGCGATCGGCTGCGTCACTGACGCTGGTTTACTTTCCCTGGCGTAGCTAATGTCTCTGCGACGGGAAGGAAATCCCGAGAAGGAAAAGCGGATGAACATCGAGCCGGGCCGACTGACGAAGAAGGAGCGCCATGAGCTGATCCTGTCGGAGGTCCGGCGCTCCGCCTCGATCCGCATCTCGAAGCTTGCGCGCCGCATCGGCGTGGCCGGCGAGACCATCCGCCGAGATCTCATCGAGCTCGGCGAAGCGGGATTGCTCAACCGCACCTATGGCGGCGCCACCATTTCGCTGGCGACGTCTGAGCCGGTGATCGCCGAACGCGGCCTCACGCTGGTCGAGGAGCGGGCTCGCCTCGGGCGTGGTGCGGCCGGACTGGTCGAGAAGGGCTCCATCGTGATGATTGATGGCGGATCGACCACCTACGAGGTGGCGCGCAGCCTCTCGCAGCACGGCCGGGACCTGACGATCATCACCAACTCCATCGGCGTCGCCTCGGTGGCCGGCGCCAATCCCGGCTTCCGGGTCATCCTTTGCCCAGGCACCTATGACAGCCGCGAAGCCGCGGTGCTTGGCGAGGACACGGTCGAATTCGTGCGGCGCTACAATGCCGACGTCGCCATCATCGGCGCCTCGGCGCTGAATGCCGAGGGGCCGAGCGACATGATCTCGGGCGCGGCGGCGGTGAAGCGGGCGATGATGAGGCGGTCATTGTCGACGATGCTGGTCGTCACCAACGACAAGTTCGGCCGCAGCGGCCTGGAGCGCGTCTGCGCGCTGAGCGAGATCTCGGACATCGTCACCGACAGCGAGCCGTCAGCGGAACTGCGCGCCGCGATCGACGAAGCAGGCGGCGAACTGCACGTCTTTGCCGAAGGTTAGGGCTGTACCGGCTAGTTGCTTTGTTGTTGCGCAATTCCGGACGGAAAACCGCTGCGCACTTTTCCTGGAATTGCTTCAGGCGTCGCGGTTGGTCAATGCGATGTGGCAGCAGCCGGAGCCGTGGCCCGGCGTCCAGGTGACATTGGCGAAACGCACGCCGGTCGCCTCGAACAGGCCGCGGTCGAAGGCGCCGGCGATGCGGCAGAGCGTGGCGAGTTTCTCTTCGCCGACGCCGGCCTCGACCCAGGCGTCCTTCAGCGGGCAGCGCTTGACCTTGAAAGCGATGTGGCCAGGCCCGCTCTCGATGTCGGTCGGATACATGCGCCCACCATCCGGACTGACGGCGAGGAACGCCTCGCCGATCGCCGGCGCGTCGTTTGGACCGAAGCCGGCGAAGGCCGCCGCCGCGACTTCCCGGCCGCGCTTCTCGATGCTGCGGATCATCACCGCCTCGGCCTGCTCGGCGCCGAGCTCGGCGGTCAGTTCGTCGAGGAAGAGGCGGTAGAGGTCGGCGCGGTTGCGGAAGGCGGAATCGAGCTCGCGCGACAGTTTCTCGGCTCTGGCTGCTTCGGGATCGGTCATCGTGCGTCCTGATCTTGTTGTTTGACCATGATCTTGTCCGCAAATCGGTTGCCACTTTGCGGGATCATGGCCGGTTCCTGTTCAATCTCGGTGCCGCCTCGACAAGGGCCTTGCCGACCGGCGATTGCGGGTCGGCGATGACGGCGCGGGCATCGCCGCTCTCGGCGATCCGGCCGGCATCGAGAATGATGACGCGATGCGCCACGGCGCGGATGACGCCGAGGTCATGCGAAATGAACAGATAGGCGATCCGTTCCTGCCTTTGCAGGTCGAGCAGCAATTCCAGGATCTGTCCTCGCACCGAGACGTCGAGGGCAGAGACGGCCTCGTCGAGCACGATCAGCGACGGCCGTGTGGCGATGGCGCGGGCGATCGCGACGCGCTGTCGCTGGCCGCCGGAAATCTCGTGGATGGCGCGCGCGGCGAGGCCGGTATCGAGGCCGACGCGCTCCAAAAGCGCTGCGATGCGGCGCGGGCGCTGGGCATGCGGGGCGATGTTGTGGATGCGCAACGGATCGTCCAGCACGCGCGCCACGGTGGCGCGGGGATTGAAGGCGGCGAGCGGATCCTGGAACACCATCTGCAGGCGTGCACGGCGGGCGCGCAAAGCGGCGCCCGACAGAGCGAGGAAGTCGCTTCCCTCAAATTCGATGCGGCCGGTATCGGGCTCGATCAGCCGCAGCACCAGCCGTGCGATGGTGGATTTGCCGCTGCCGGACG
>NZ_RZSA01000395.1:0-5559 GCF_003998075.1 Mesorhizobium sp. M2A.F.Ca.ET.037.01.1.1
GGCGACGTCGGTCGCCTTCGCGCCGCCGCAGGTGCCGAGCTTTCACGACAAGGACGGCAATCTCACCTTCCAGCCAAGGATCTATGCGCTGGCCGACTCGGCAGATCTCGATCCGGTCACCTTCCAGCCGATCGTCGGCCCCGACTACGATCATCCGCGGCTGCTCGGCTTCTTCGTCGAGGGTGCGCCCTACAGGCTCTTCGGGCTGATCCCGGCGGACCGGCACTTGTTCGGGTCGATGGACGGCCAGCCCGTGCATTTCCTAGGCACCGACAAGTTCGGCCGCGACGTGCTCTCACGCGCCATCCACGGCTCGCGGGTCTCGCTGATGATCGCGCTGACGGTGGTCTTCATCATCACCGTCATCGGCACCATCGTCGGCATGGTCTCCGGCTATTTCGGCGGCAAGTTCGATGTCTGGATGCAGCGCTTCGTCGAGCTGGTGCTCGCCTTCCCGCAGCTGCCACTCTATCTCGCGCTGACGACGCTGATCCCGGTCACCGCGCCGACCAATGTCTTCCTCGCCTTCGTCATCGTCGTCATGTCGGCGCTGGGCTGGGCGCAGATGTCGCGCGAGGTGCGCGGCAAGACGCTGGCGCTGGCGCGGATCGACTATGTACGCGCCGCCATGGCGGTCGGCGCCACCGACCGGCGCATCATCATGCAGCACATTTTTCCCAATGTGATGTGCCACGTCATCGTCGCCGTGACGATCGCCATCCCGACGGTGGTGCTACTCGAAGCCTTCCTCGGCTTCCTCGGCTTCGCCGTGAAGCCGCCGCTGATCTCCTGGGGGCTGATGCTGCAGGACACGGCGACCTATTCGGTCATCGGCACCTATCCCTGGATCCTGTCGCCGGTCGGCTTCGTGCTGGTCACCGTCTTTGCCTTCAATGCGCTGGGCGACGGCCTGCGCGATGCCGTCGATCCGTATTGAGGTGGCCGGGATGACGACGATCGCGCTCGCAGACAATTTCGCACCGGCCGTCCGGCTCGACCACGCCGCGCGCCATGAACAGCCCATCATCGACGCCCGCAACATCGGAGTCGCGTTCAAGGTGGAGCACGGCACCGTCGAGGCGGTGAAGGACGTCTCGTTCCAGCTCTACCGCGGCGAAACCATAGCCATCGTCGGCGAATCCGGTTCCGGCAAATCGGTGACGGCGCGCACCG
Organism: Mesorhizobium sp. M2A.F.Ca.ET.037.01.1.1; assembly: GCF_003998075.1. Classification (NCBI taxonomy): domain Bacteria; kingdom Pseudomonadati; phylum Pseudomonadota; class Alphaproteobacteria; order Hyphomicrobiales; family Phyllobacteriaceae; genus Mesorhizobium; species Mesorhizobium sp. M2A.F.Ca.ET.037.01.1.1. Next base: position 1,174 of record NZ_RZSA01000395.1, read on the forward strand.
TGATGGGATTGTTGTCGCGGCGTGCGACCGTGTCGCCACGCTCGAGCGTAGACTATTGCGGGCAAAATATCCTCGAATTCCCCGAGGCTGCCCGGCGCAAGCTGCGCGGCAACCGCATCTCGATGATCTTCCAGGAACCGATGAGCTCGCTCAATCCGATCTACACGGTCGGCAGCCAGATCGTCGAAGCGATCCGGGTCCACCGCAGGGTGAGCCGCAGGGAAGCCTGGGCGCGGGCGCTCGAGCTCCTGAAGCATGTCCAGATCCCCGAGCCGGAGGCCAGACTCAAGCAGTATCCGCATCAGCTCTCCGGTGGCCAGCGGCAGCGCGTGATGATCGCCATGGCCTTGGCCAACGACCCCGACGTGCTGATCGCCGACGAGCCGACAACGGCGCTCGACGTCACGGTGCAGGCGCAGATCTTGAACCTGATCCGCAATCTTCAGAAAGAGCTGAAGATGGCGGTGATCCTGATCACCCACGACCTCACCGTGGTGCGCAAATTCTCCGACTATGTCTATGTCATGCAGCATGGCGAGATGCGCGAGCACAATGTCACCGAGCGGCTCTTTGCCAATCCGCAGCATCCCTACACGCAGCGGCTGCTCGCTTCCGAACCGCATGGCCAGCCGAAGCCGCTGCCGGAAGGCAGCGGCACCATCCTCGAGGCGAACGGCGTGCGCGTATGCTTCATGCTGCGCCACGGAACGTTCCTGAAACCCGACTGGCGCGAGCTGGTCGCGGTTGACGATCTCGACCTGAAGCTCTGCCGCCACGAGACGCTGGGGCTGGTCGGCGAATCCGGCTCCGGCAAGACGACCTTCGGTCAGGCGCTGCTCAGATTGCAGGACGCCAAGCGCGGGGAAATCCGCTTCGACGGCCGGCCGATCGAGAAGCTGTCGCGCGGCGAGATGCGGCCGCTGCGTTCGCGCATGCAGATCGTCTTCCAGGACCCGTTCTCCTCTCTCAACCCGCGCATGACGATCGGCCAGATCATCGAGGAAGGACTGGTCGTCAACAGGCTGGGCGCGACGCGGCGCGAACGGGTCGAGCGGGTGCGCGAGGCGCTGGTCAGCGCCGGCATGCCCGGCAACATCCTGTCGCGCTTCCCGCATGAATTCTCCGGCGGCCAGCGGCAACGCATCGCGATCGCGCGGGCGATCGCGCTGGAGCCGGAATTCATCCTGCTCGACGAACCGACATCGGCGCTCGATCTTTCGGTGCAAGCGCAGATCATCGACCTGCTGCGCAAGCTGCAGGACGAGCGCGGTCTCAGCTATCTCTTCATCTCGCACCACCTCAAGGTGGTGCGGGCGCTGTGCCATCGCGTCATCGTCATGCAGCATGGTCAAATCGTCGAATAGGGACCCGTCGACGAGGTCCTGTCCAATCCCAAGACCGCCTACACCGAACGGCTCGTCAGGGCCGCTTTCGAGGTGGCGTAGACAAGTGCCGGAGGCTTACAGTGGCTAGAAATCCCAGGATCGCGTTCATCGGCGCCGGCTCGACGGTGTTCATGAAAAACATCGTCGGCGACGTGCTGCAGCGGCCGGCGCTGTCGGGCGCGACGATCGCGCTGATGGACATCAACCCGCAGCGGCTGGAAGAGAGCGCCATCGTCGTCAACAAGCTGATCGCGACGCTCGGCGTCAAGGCGAAAGCCGAGACCTATTCGGACCAGCGCAAGGCGCTTGCCGGCGCCGACTTCGTCGTCGTCGCTTTCCAGATCGGCGGATATGAGCCCTGCACCGTCACCGATTTCGAGGTGCCGAAGAAATACGGCCTGCGCCAGACCATCGCCGACACGCTCGGCGTCGGCGGCATCATGCGGGGCCTGAGGACCGTGCCGCATCTGTGGAAGATCTGCGAGGACATGCTCGCCGTCTGCCCCGAGGCGATCATGCTGCAATATGTGAACCCGATGGCGATCAACACCTGGGCGATCGCCGAGAAATACCCAACGATCAAGCAGGTCGGGCTCTGTCATTCGGTGCAAGGCACGGCGATGGAACTGGCGCACGACCTCGACCTTCCCTACGAAGAAATCCGCTACCGCTCGGCCGGCATCAACCACATGGCCTTTTATCTCAAGTTCGAGCACCGCCAGGCGGACGGCTCCTATCGCGACCTCTATCCTGATCTCGTGCGCGCCTATCGCGAGGGCCGCGCGCCGAAGCCGGGCTGGAACCCGCGCTGCCCGAACAAGGTGCGTTACGAAATGCTGACCCGGCTCGGCTATTTCGTCACCGAAAGCTCGGAGCATTTCGCCGAATACACGCCCTATTTCATCAAGGAGGGGCGCGGCGATCTGATCGAGAAATACGGCATTCCGCTCGACGAATATCCAAAACGCTGCATCGAGCAGATCGAGCGCTGGAAAGGACAAGCGGAGGCCTATCGCTCGGCCGACCGGATCGAGGTCGAGCAATCGAGGGAATATGCCTCCTCGATCATGAACTCGGTGTGGACCGGAGAGCCGTCGGTGATCTACGGCAATGTCCGCAACAATGGCTGCATCACCTCGCTGCCTTTCGACTGCGCGGCGGAAGTGCCGTGCCTGGTCGATGCTTCCGGAATCCAGCCCACTTACATTGGCGAGTTGCCGCCGCAGCTGACGGCGCTGATCCGCACCAATATCAATGTGCAGGAGCTGACGGTGCGGGCGCTCATGACCGAGAACCGCGAGCACATCTATCATGCCGCGATGATGGACCCGCACACCGCCGCCGAGCTCGACCTCGACCAGATCTGGTCATTAGTCGACGACCTGCTTGCCGCGCATGGCGACTGGCTGCCCGCCTGGGCGCGTGGCGGACGAAAGAGCGCGGCCGCCTGAAGCTGGGTTACGTGCCGGTCTTCTCGCGCTCGACGGCGCGCCAGCCGATGTCGTGGCGATAGAAGCCCTGCGGCCAGTCGATGTGCTCGATCGCCGCGTAGGCCTTGGCCTGCGCCTCGCCGACGGTCTTGCCGAGCGCGGTTACGTTGAGCACGCGGCCGCCATTGGCGACCAGCGCGCCGCCATTGATGGCGGTGCCGGCGTGGAAAATCTGGGCGCCATCACGCTCGGCCTCGTCGAGGCCGCGGATGACCGAGCCCTTTTCCGGCGTGCCGGGATAGCCCCTCGCGGCCATCACCACGGTCAGCGCCGTCTCGTCGCTCCAGCGGATGGACATATGCGCAAGCTGGCCGTCGACAGCGGCGTTGAGCAGGACGAGCAGATCGTCCTTCAGCCGCATCATCAGCACCTGGCATTCGGGATCGCCGAAGCGGGTGTTGTATTCGATCAGCTTGGGGCCCTGGTCGGTGATCATCAGGCCGGCGAAGAGGATGCCGGCAAAAGGCGCGCCGAGATTGGCCATGCCGCGCATCGTCGGCTCGATGATCTCGCGCATGGTGCGCTCGGTCATTTCGGCCGTCATCACCGGCGCCGGCGAATAGGCGCCCATGCCGCCGGTGTTCGGCCCGGTATCGCCGTCGCCGACGCGCTTGTGGTCCTGCGCGGTGCCGAAGGGCAGCGCCGTGGCGCCGTCGCACAGGCAGAAGAAGCTCGCCTCCTCGCCGGTCAGATATTCCTCGACCACGACCTCGGCGCCGGCGGCGCCGAATGCGCCCTCGAAACAAGCCTCCAGCGCGGCGTTCGCCTCATCAGAAGTCATCGCGATGGTGACGCCCTTGCCGGCGGCAAGCCCGTCGGCCTTGATGACGATCGGCGCGCCGACCTTCTCGACATAGGCCTTGGCCGAAGCGAGATCGCCGAAGCGGCCATAGGCGGCGGTCGGAATGTTGAACTTGGCGCAAAGGTCCTTGGTGAAGCCTTTCGAGCCCTCAAGCCTTGCCGCCGCCTTGGAGGGGCCGAAGACGCGGATGCCCCAGGCGCGCAGATCATCGGCGACGCCGGCGACCAACGGGCCTTCCGGGCCGACCACGACGAGGTCGATCTTCTTTTCCTGGCAGAAGGCGGCGACGGTGGAATGGTCGGCGACGTCGAGCTTCACCAGTTCGGCGACACGGCCGATACCGGGATTGCCGGGCGCGGCATAAAGTTTCGTCAGCAGCGGCGAGGCGGAGGTCTTCCAGGCGAGCGCATGTTCGCGGCCGCCCGAGCCGAGAAGAAGAACATTCATGGCCACCTCTTGCTGATCGTCTCCCCGAACCCGCTATTGGTCCGCAGGCGACCGGTCAAGCCGTCTTGGCATTTTGGCGGCAATTGCGCACGGGAAAGCAGCGCAAACGCCGAGGATTGGCTGAAGCCTCCCGAACCTCGTCATTCTAGGGCGAAGCAAGGAGCGAAGCGACGCGCGCAGACCCTAGAATCCATGCCGTGACTTCGAAGCGTTGCCGCGGTCCAGAATTCTGCTCCGTTGCACGCCGTGGCGAAGGTCACGG
>NZ_RZSA01000396.1:0-5545 GCF_003998075.1 Mesorhizobium sp. M2A.F.Ca.ET.037.01.1.1
GTGCGGGCCGTAGTCGTAGAACCCGGAATACTGCCAGAGCGCGATGCGGCAGATGCCGACGACGCCGAGGATCGAGCCGAGCACCACCCCGGTCGGCAGCTCGCGCAGCGCCACCCGCCACCAGTCGCGCAGACCGATCTCGCGCAGCGCCAGCGCGCGGATGACGAGCGATGTCGCCTGCGAGCCGGAATTGCCGCCGGAACTCATGATCAGTGGGATGAACAGCGTCAGCACGATCGCCTTCTCCAGCTCACCCTCGTAGCTCTGCATGGCGTTGGCCGTCAGCATCTCGCTGAGGAACAGCGCGCAGAGCCAGCCGGCGCGCTTCTGGATCATGGCGAGGAAGCCCATCTTCATATACGGCTCGTCCAGCGCCTCCATGCCGCCGAAACGATGCACGTCCTCGGTCGTTTCCTCGATCATCGTGTCGATGATGTCGTCGACGGTGACGATGCCGAGGATCCTGCCGTGGTCGACGACAGGCAGCGCCAGGAGGTCGTATTTCGAGATGGTCTGCGCCAGGTTCTCGCGATCGGTGAGCGGCGTCACGGTCACCGGCATGCGATCAGGCGCCACCGACAGGATCAAATCCTCCGGGTTGCCGGTGATCAACCGGCGCAACCCGGTCGAACGCAGCAGGAGCTGCGTCTCCGGATCGACGATGTAGATGGCGTAGATGGTTTCGCGCGTGCGCTCGACCTTGCGGATGTAGTCGAGCGTGCGGCCGACGGTCCAGTCGGAAGGCACGCTGACGAATTCGGTCGTCATGATCGAGGCGGCGCTGCCTTCTGGGTATCCGAGGATTGACAGCAGCGTGGCGCGCAGCGGCGGGGCAAGCGCGCCGAGCAGCTCCGAGCGGGGCGGTTCATCCAGCTCGCGCAGAATGTCGGCCGCGCGGTCGGCCGACATGGCGGTCAAAAGCTTGCTCGCCTGGGCGCGTGGCAGTGCTTCCGCGAGTTCCGGAGCGCTTTCGAGTTCCGGCTGATCGAAAATCTCGACCAGCCGCTCGAACGGCACAGCGCAGAGCAGCTCGATGGCTGTCTCGCGAGGCTCGTGGTTGAGGGCTTCGACGACGTCGGCGACGTGGTCGTTGGCAAGAACACGGGCGACGGCGACGGCTTCGTCGTCCGATACGGGTGCGAATTCGTTCATGGGCTCACTCCTTGCCGTCCGGCAGGACGTGAGCCGTGCAGGTCACGTCAGGGAGGACGGCGGTTGCGTTCGACTGTGACTGTCGCCAGGCATGGCGGGTTGACCTTTCTGCTCGCGGGGTAGCGCATGACCCCGAAAATCGGGTTCGATTTTCGGAAAGGATCATGCGCAATTCTAAGTTTCTACAGCGTCCTTTACGCGTCCGAAGGACGCGTGGCGCTGTAGTTGGAAATCAGCGAGCGCGCGCAACATAGGAGCGCATTTTGCCGAGTCAATCGCGAAGGGCGCTGAAAACGGACGCGGGGAGGCCGGATCGCGAGACTGTGATCGAGGGCGGCCTAAGCCGGGCCACGGCCGCCGATCAAGGGCTTGGTATGACTGCTATTTCTGCTTCAGCCGGCGGAAGCGCAGCCATTTGTCCTCGGTCGGCCGCGGCGGCTGGGTGAGGATCGTGGTGAGCTCGCGCGGCAGGCTGGGAGCGAGGGGCTTCTTGGTGGCGACGCTGTCGGCGATCGCAACCACGCTGTGATAGAATTCCTCGCCGGAAAGCGAGCGCGGCGGCACTGCCTCGTGCATGACGCTGATGACGGTGACGTTCGGACAATTGTCCTTGATCGCCTGGTGGAAGGCTATCTTGCCATCGGGGTCGAGCGCGCCGGTCGCCTCATCGAGGAAGAGAAGCCCGGGCTGCTGCAGGATGATGCGCGCGACCACCAGCTTCTGCTTCTGGCCGCCCGAAAGCACCTGATCCCAGATCTTGCCTTCGCGGCTCTCGTCGGCCAGGTGTTCGATGAAGTCGCCGAGACCGGCCTTGTGCAAAGCCGCCGCTACCTGGGTGTCGCTATGGTCGTTCTCTGAACCCGGCAGGCAGACGAGTTGCTTCAGCGACACCTGCTGCAGCTTGACCTCCTGGGCAGCGTAGAAATTGGTGACGCCTTCCGGGAAGACGATGGTGCCGCGGCCATAAGGCCACAGGCCATTGATCGCCTTGATCAGCGATGTCTTGCCGCAGCCGGACTCGCCCTTGAGGAAGGTCCATTCGCCGCGGCGGAAACGGAGGTTCGCAGCGCTGAGGAAAGGTGTGGCGTCCTCGCCTTGATGGGCGAGTTCCAGCTTCTGGATGGTGAGACCGAAAACCGGGTTCTGGCTCGCGTAGCTGAAGTCGGATCGGCCGGTCTGCTGGTAGAATTCCCGCGGGCGCTGGACGTTCTCGATCGCGTTGGCGAGCTCGGTCACGCGCTGGCTGTTGGCTCTGAGCGTCGCAATCGCTGGCATGACATGGATGAACCACGAGCACTGGCTGATCAACTGGGCGACCATTTCGGAACCGGTGATGTAGCCTTTGTAGTCGAGGCGGTTGTGGATGAACGACAAGAGGCCTGGCGCGTAGGCAACGATACGGGCGCCGACGAAATTGTAGATCAGCTCGAACGAGGTGTAGCTGGTGTTGACGATATTCAGTCGGCCCCATGTCTTGTCGATATCGACATAGAGCCTGTCATGCATCGACTTCTGCACGTCCTCGCCATGCGAGGCGGCAACGTGGAAGCTGCGGCGCAGGAATGTAATGAGTTCGCTGCGGTAGCTGCCCTCCGCCTGTTGCATGCGGACATTGAGCCGCTCGAGCAGGCGTCCGAGCTTGACCGCGATCCAGGTGTTCAGCGGCACGTAGATAGCGACGGCAAGGAAAGCCAGCACCGCGGTGCCATAGCCGCCCAGGAATTCTAGGCCTTTGACCTCGACCGATGATCCGATCAGGTTTTCGCCAATGAAATAAAGCGACGTCGCTACGCCAAGCACGCCCATGGCAAGCCCGATGGCTCCGCCGGTCATGTCCTTGATCGATTCCTGGATGCGCTGGTCGATATTGTCGGGAGCGACGATGCCGCTGGCCGCCGAACCATGCTGGGCATGGAAATGGGTATGATTGCCGTCTAGCAGGGCTTGGTTGAACTGGTTGTCCAGCCAACCGCGCCATTTGCGGTGCAGGGTCGTTGAAACGAGGTTGCGCACGCCGGTGAAGCCGGCATCTTTCAGGATCACCAGCAGTACCAGTATGCCGGCGTTGGTCAGGATGGTCTGCAGCGGATGGGTGTTGGCGGCATCGTGGAGGAAAGCGATCGAATTGCCGAGTTCGCCCAACGCCACGGCAAACCAAACGCCGGCCTTGCTGGAGAGAGCGGTGAGGGCGGCGATGACGAAGGTGAGCGTCCAGGCTTCCTTCCACCGGTCGGAGAACCAGTACGCTCGCATCAGCCCCCAGAATGTACGCATCGACGATACCGGCGTCAGGTGCGAGGTCCTTGCCTCACTGGATGTTTGCTCCGGTACTGTACGTTGCGGTCTACCGACCCCAGTCACGATCCCGCCCAAACCTTTCTAGTTTTGTTACACATGGTAACACCAATTGATCATTTTCAATTAATTTTCTGGCGAGGAATGTGAGCAGGGTTACGCGTCGTGGCGCGAGGGCAACAGAAAGCCAATCCCGAGATAGGATTTGTCTCGGTGAATTCCGCTCTTATTCCAGCGTCTTAGGGGCAATTCAGCTACCAGGCGAAAAGCTTACCTTAGGGAAGCAAAAAACACGGGTTTGTGAACGAAAAGGGGTGCCGATCAGCCGAAATGGCTACTGGGCGGTGACCGGAATGCCCGAAAATTTGCCGTCGGTGACCTCTTCGGGCTTGCCCGATTCGTCTTTTCCCGAGGCGCTGAAATGACCGGAAATGGTCTTTGCGGCTGCGTCGTATTTGTCGATGACGATCTTGCCGCTGCTGAAACGGATATGGCCTACCATGGCGCCGGAATCGAGAACGTTGAAATTGGCGCTGTTGGCGGGCGAGCCCGTCTTGAGCGGATAGGCGCCGGCAAGGTCGTTCGGATCCTTGAGCTCGAGCATCGAATTGAAGGTCATGGTCGGCGACCCCTGTTCTGTTCCCGACAAGTTCAGCATCGGCTTGCCGCCCATCTGCATCGTCTGGGCCAAGGTGAAGGACGCCGTCCAGGGCTTGCCTTCGAAAGTCGCCGACATGACGGCTTCCTCGGCGGACACGCGCTGCAATGTCAGCGGGAGCCCAAGGGCGAGAGGCAAGCACAACAGCGACAATGCGCGACGCCTAACCGCCATTCGGTGCCCCTCAAATCAGCTAAACCCTTGCCGATCCTAGCTCAGCGCCGTGATCGAGGCGATTCACCAGATCGTGTTTTGGCGGCTGGACATGATTTGACAACGCCCGCCTGCCGGGTCGAATCTGCCCGGCGATGGTTTATGTCGAGGGGGATGACATGCCTGCACGGACAACCGCACTCGCGCTGTTCAGCATTTTCATCTGTCTGTCGGCGGCGCATGCCGGCAGTCAAAGTATTCCGGCCAGCGCCGAAGGCCAGGTCGAATTCAACACGCCGTCCGGCAATATCGGCTGCATCTACACGCCGAAGGGCGGCACCAGCACCTACCAGCCGCGGGATGGCGGGCCGGAGCTTTCCTGCTCGCGCGTCGAGCCGAGCTACGTCACGGTGATTTTGGGACCCGAAGGGCCGGCGAGGCTGATCAAGAACCCCGGCGAGCAGGGTTGTTGCAGCGACGTGACCAAGCTCGGCTATGGCAACAGTTGGAGCCAGGGGCCGTTTTCCTGCCAGTCGTCGACGAAGGGACTGATCTGCACCGGCAGCAATGGGCACGGCTTCTTCCTGAGCAAGGCCAAGGTGACCGCGAAATAGGAGAACCGTAGCCTTTCGCCCGAGCTGCGCCGGACGATGCTCAGTCCGCGACGGTTTCCAATTCGCCGCGCGCCTTGGCCTGAGCCACCTGGCGGATCGCGTCGGCAAGCGTGTCGGCATCTTGTGCGCCCATCACCGCGTATTTGCCCTCAAGCAGGAAGCAGGGCACACCGGTGATGCCCATGCGCGAAGCGGTGGCGATCTCGTTGCGGACGGCCTCGACGTCGGCGTCGGTCGGCAGCAGCGTCTCGACCACCGATGCATCCATGCCGGCCTCGCCGGCGGCCTTCACCAGCGCGGCATGGTCGCCGATATTGGCGCCTTCCTCGAAATTCAGCTGGAAGAGGCGGCGCACCAGCCGGTTCTGGGCATCTTCACCCGCGGCGCCTGCCCAGCGGATGACGCGATGCGCGTCCAGCGTGTTGGCCGCGACCTTGATGGCACCGAATGCGAAGTGGATTCCCTCGGCTTCGCCCAGCGGCTCGATGCGCGCATGGATCTGTTGAATGCGTTCCTCGCTGCCGAACTTGCCGAGCATGTATTGGCGGCGATCCATGCCTCCAGGCGGGATGGTCGGATCGAGCTGGAATGGTCGCCAACTGACACGCACGTCGACATCGCTTGCGGCAGCAATGGCCTTGTCCAACCGCTTCTGGCCGATGAAGCACCAGGG
>NZ_RZSA01000397.1:0-5543 GCF_003998075.1 Mesorhizobium sp. M2A.F.Ca.ET.037.01.1.1
GCGTCAGCGTGACGCCGTCGCTGTCGCGCACGAACAGTTTTCGCCCCAGCTGTTCCTCCAGGCCGCGAATGCGCGCGCTGATGGTCGACTGGGCGAGGTTCAGCCGATGGGCCGCCACGGTGAAGCTGCCATGCGCCGCGACCTCCAGGAAACTGCGCAGATTTTCGGTATCCATGGTCCCCTGCCCCGTGAGCTACCGCCATCGAAATCTTCGATGGCCTCGATCAGAAAATATCGCTTTCCGGTCGCGGTCAACAATGGCCTAAATGCCAAAGCCCCTGCGACAAAACAAGGTATGCCGTCATGCCGAAGCATTTCAGGACGATCGACGCCGCTCGCAAAACCCTCAGCGCAATCGAAATTCCGCTATCGACGAATTGCTCTCCGGCAGGATCGGCCGGCGTGAATTCCTGCGCCATGGCAGCGTGCTCGGCCTGTCGCTGCCCTTCCTCGGCGGCATCGCTTCGGCTGTCGGCCTCGGCGCTCCGCAAGCACGCGCCGAGGGCAAGCCCGGCGGCACGGTGCGCGCCGGCATCGCCGTGCCCGGCGGCGCCATCGATCCGGTGACTTTCTACGACAGCGGCAGCTACCAGCTCGCCTTCCAGACGTCAGAGTTCCTGTGTGTGACGCAGCCCGACCTGACGCTGAAGCCGGTGCTGGCGGAAAGCTGGTCGCCCAATGCCGACGGCAGCGTGTGGACCTTCAAGCTGCGCAAGGGCGTGAAATTCCACAATGGCGAGGATTTCAAGGCCGACGACGTCGTGGCGACCTTCGACCGCCTTGCCGATCCGAACGGCCCCTCCAACGCTCTCTCGGTGTTCAAGGGCCTGCTGTCGAAGGGCGGCACGCGCAAGGTCGACGACCACACGGTCGAATTCCATCTCGACGCGCCGAACGGCAGTTTCCCCTATTCGGTGTCGATCGACAATTACAACGCCGTCATCCTGCCGGCGAGCTACAAGGGCGACTACGAGAAGACCTTCGAAGGCACCGGTCCGTTCCGGCTAGAAAGCTACACGCCGAAGGTCGGCGCGACCTTCGTGCGTAATGCCGACTACTGGGGCGAGAAGGCGCTGCCCGACCGGCTGGAATTCAAGTTCTATGGCGACGTGCAGCCGCGGATTCTCGCGCTGCAGGCGGGCGAGGTCGACGTGCTCGACGCCATCCCGCTCGACGTCAGCCAGGTGGTGCTCGGCAATCCCGACATCACGGTGCTGCGCGTGGCGTCCACCGCGCATCGCCAGCTGCATATGCGCTGCGACATGGCGCCCTTCACCGACAAGCGCGTGCGCCAGGCGCTGGCTCTGTGCATCGACCGCTCCAAGCTGGTCGACGGACTCTGCCGCGGCATGGCGGCGACCGGCAATGACAGCCCGTTCGCGCCGGCCTTCCCGGTCACCGACAAATCGATTGCCCAGCGCACGCAGGACATCGCCAAGGCCAAGCAATTGATGGAAGCGGCCGGCCTTGGCAGCGGCTTCGACATAACGCTGACGACGCTGCGCTATTCCGACATCCCGGGCTATGCGCAGCTGTTCCAGAACTTCGCCAAGGAAATCGGCGCGCGCATCGCGCTCAACATCGAGGACCAGGACAAATATTACGGCAAGGCGGTGTTCGGCCAGTCGGACTGGCTGGACAGCCCGCTCGGCATCACCGACTACGCGCATCGCAGCGTACCGAACGTGTTCCTGAAAAGCCCGCTGGTCAGCGACGGGTCGTGGAACGCGGCGCATTTCAAGAACGCGACCTATGACGGGCTGGTCACCGGCTACCTCAAGGCGCTCGACCTCGACGCCCAGCGCAAGGCCGCTTCCGACATCCAGAAGCTGCTGCTCGATGAGACGCCGGTGATCTTCAGCTATTTCCCGGACCTGCTGGTACCCGTGCGCAAGACTGTCAGCGGCGTGCCGCCGATCGCCGCCGGCCTGCTGCTCGATCGCGTATCGGTGGCGTCATGACCGTGACCGCGCGAAAGAACCCGGCAGCAAACGACGAGAAGAGGACGACGACCATTCGCAAGCCCCATCTGCGCGGCCGCGGGCCGCATTTCCCGATCCTCGACGGCATCGTGCAGTACGAGTTCGAACCGGGCTATGTCGCCTTCACCATGCCCTCGCCCAAGCGGATCAGGGTGCAGGTCGGGCCGATGATCGTCGCCGACACCACCAAGGCGCTGGTGTTCCAGGAGAGCGACCATCTGCCGGTCTATTACTTCCCGATGAGCGACGTGCGCGAGGAGTTCCTGCTGCCCAGCCGCACGAAGACGGAGGATCCGTTCAAGGGTGTCGCCACACATTATTCGCTGAACACCGGCATCACGCTGGTCGAGGACGGCGCCTGGCGCTACCTCGATCCAGTCAAGGGCTGCCCGCCGATCCAGGACTACATCTCCTTCTACTGGCCGAAGATGACGCACTGGTTTGAAGAGGACGAAGAGATCTTCGTCCATGCCCGCGACCCGTTCCGCCGCGTCGACTGCCTGCCTTCGTCGCGGCGCGTGCAGGTGATCCTCGACGGCGAGCAGGTGGCCGATTCACGACGCGGCGTGTTCCTGTTCGAAACCGGACATCCGGTTCGGCACTACCTGCCGATCTCGGACACGCGCCTCGATATGTTTGCGCCCAGCCGCTACATCTCGCGCTGCCCCTACAAGGGCATCTCCAACTACTACCATGTGACGACGCCGAAGAAACGGCACGAGAACCTGGTCTGGTATTATCCCGAGCCGGTGCATGAGGCCGAGCGCATCAAGGCGCTGGTGTGCTTTCATCACGAGCTGGTCGACAAGATTCTGGTCGACGGCGTGGAAATTCCGAAGGAAGCGACGGCGGCGTCGGACGGATATTTTTGAACCTCGAGCCCTGTGGCCGGCCAGATCAGGCCGCTTGATCGAGGCGTCATTCAGCGCATACCTTCCGGTAATCAGGGAGGGTGCGATGGATCTTTTCAAACTGGACGGCGGCGTGGCGCTGGTGACGGGCGCCGGCAGCGGCATTGGTCAGGCGATCGCGATCGGGCTTGCCGAGGCCGGCGCCGATGTCGCCTGTTTCGGTCATGCCTCGAATGGCGGGCTTGAGCAGACTGCCGAGAAGATCAAGGCGCTCGGCCGCAAGGCACTGATGCTGACGGGGAGCGTGACGGCCGAGACCGACCTCGCCGCGGCGATCGATCGGGTTGAAGCCGAACTCGGCGCGCTGACGGTTGCCGTCAACAATGCCGGCATAGCTGGATCGGAAGCGGCCGAGACCATGCCGCTGGAAAAATGGCGCAAGGTGCACGAGGTCAATGTCGCAGGTGTGTTTCTGTCCTGTCAGGCCGAGGCACGCGTCATGCTTCCCCGGCGTGCGGGCTCCATCATCAACATCGCCTCGATGTCGGGCACCATCGTCAACCGCGGGCTGACGCAGGCGCACTACAACTCATCCAAAGCCGCCGTCATCCACATGTCGAAGAGCCTCGCCATGGAGTGGGCGGATCGTGGCCTGCGCGTCAATGTCGTCAGCCCGGGCTACACGCTGACGCCGATGAACAAGCGGCCGGAGGTCGCGGAGGAGATAAAGATCTTCAAGCGCGATACGCCGATGGGGCGTATGGCGGCGCCGGAAGAGATGGTCGGGCCGACCGTGTTCCTGGCCAGCCGTGCGTCCAGTTTCGTGACCGGCCTCGACCTGATCGTCGATGGCGGCTACGTGTGCTGGTAGGCTGATGGGGTGTCTCGAGAGACGCCCACCTTGCTGATTTGACGGATGCGGGCGGAGGCGCGCTGTCCTACTCCGCCGCCACGCCCTTCACCTCGAGATAGCTCTCCATGGAATCGTCCAGCGCCTGCAGCCATGGCGTATGGTGGACCGGCGCCATGGTGCCGGTCATCAGCGAGCGGTAGGCGTTGTCGCGGAAGGTCATGATGTTTTCCATCTTGTGGTGCTCCCACTCCATGAAGGTGTGGTTGACCGCCTCGACGTCGAAGCCCGGATAGTCGGTCTGGTCCATCAGTTCCTTGGTGTAGTCGCCCTGGAACCAGATCATCTGCTCGGCATCCTCCAGCGTCTCCTCGCGCGCGCGCCACTTGGCGCTGTGCTCGGCCATAGCCTCGGCCGAGGGCAGCTTGATGCGGCCCATGATGACGTCGCGGGCGTACCAGGCCTGTGCGTCGAACATGTTGAAGGTGTAGAATTGGTCCTGCATGCCGATATAGAACAGCTTCGGATTCTTCTCCCAGACGACGCCCTCATAGAGATCCAGCGGCCACATGCGGTTGGCGGTCTTGAGCTTGAGATCGTCGGTGAGGAAGGGGAAGGAGTGCAGATAGCCGGTGCACAGGATGATGGCGTCGACATCCCTGGTGGTGCCGTCCTTGAAATGCGCCGTCTTGCCGACGACCTTCTGCAGCAGGGGCACCTCCTTCCAGTTCTCCGGCCATTTGAAGCCCATCGGCTTGGAACGGTAGCTGGTGGTGATCGATTTGGCGCCGTATTTGTAGCATTGCGAACCGATGTCCTCGGCCGAATAGGAACGGCCGATGATCAGGATGTCCTTGCCCTTGAACTCCGTGGCATCGCGGAAATCGTGGCTGTGCAGGATGCGGCCGTTGAAGGTGGAAAAGCCCTCGAAATACGGCACGTTCGGCACGGAGAAATGGCCCGAGGCGACGACGACATTGTCGAACTCTTCCGAATAGGTGACGTCGTTGGTGCGGTCATGCGCGGTGACGGTGAATTTCTTCGTCTCGTCGGAGTAGGTGACCATGCGCACCGGCGTGTTGAACCGCACCCATTTGCGCACCCCGGATTTCTCGACACGGCCCTTGATATAGTCCCACAGCACGGCGCGCGGCGGATAGGAGGCGATCGGCCGGCCGAAATGTTCCTCGAAAGTGTAGTCGGCGAATTCGAGGCATTCCTTCGGGCCGTTCGACCACAGATAGCGGTACATCGAGCCATGCACCGGGTCGCCATGCTCGTCGAGGCCGGTGCGCCAGGTGTAGTTCCACAGGCCGCCCCAGTCGCTCTGCTTTTCGAAACAGACGATTTCCGGGATCTCGGCGCCCTTGTCGGCGGCCGACTTGAAGGCCCTGAGCTGGGCCAGGCCCGACGGTCCGGCTCCGATGACGGCGACACGAGATTTCATTGCGGACCTCCTTTTTGATTTCGACTTTTTCTTGAGGCAATTCCGGGCGGAAAACCGTTCGACACTTTTCCTGGAATTGCTCTCACGAAACAAATTTCACTCACAGTGACAGTAATTGGGTCTTCGGTGCTGTCAACAGGCATCTGAGGGCAAGGGCTTTGCCGCGAACGGATTTCGGCGGAAAACGGAAACCGCCATAAAGAATTGCCGCGACATTCGATGGCTTGCCCTTGCGGTTGCGCTCCTGTATCGCCACCGCATATGTTCACCTAGAGTGAAATAAATCCGCGGATTCGGGGGCGACATGCCGAACAAGACTTCTGACACAAAGCCCGCCGCTGCGGCCGCCAAGGACAAGGCGCCGCCGAAACGCGTTTCGGCGGCGCCTTGTCCTTGGCGGCCGCAGCGGCGGG
>NZ_RZSA01000398.1:0-5542 GCF_003998075.1 Mesorhizobium sp. M2A.F.Ca.ET.037.01.1.1
TCACGACGGCCTACGACATCCTGCGCCACAATGGCGTGCCGCTCGGCAAGCAGACCTTCCTGGGAAATCGCTGAATTTTGAGCAGGTTGAAGGTTTCCCGGCAGCCCGGGAAACCTGTTTGGCTCAGCGTTGTTCAGCGGGCCGACATTTCGCGCGCGATGCGCGGAAAGTCCGCCGGCTTGATGCCGATATCGGCGCGGTCGGCATTGCTCATCGCATTGAGAAGCGCGAGCGCCGCGCGGTAACGCTGGTGTTCTTGCGGCCGTGGCCGAGCGAACATTTCAGTGAAGAACCCCATGACTCAATAGCCCCTATTGGTCCTCCCAACGTCAAAGTATAGGCGATTTTTTTAAATTGTGCAGTGCAGCAATTGCATGGCTGCCATGCCGCATCAGATTTTTTCCGCCACAATCGATTTTCCGCGAAACTTTTCGGCAGGCTCAATCGTAGGCGTTGGTGCCGGCACTTGGCCGGCTTTTTCCTCGCCACTCCTGGCGACCTTGCCGGACTGCACGAAATGCGGTCCGGCTTTTTGCTTGATGGCTCCGGTCGGCAAAATGCCTGCAATTGTTAACGTCGCCAGAAGTCATTTTTAACGAGGGCGCCCTATCTTCAAATGGCGTCAATGCATGCCGTCACGAGAGGGAGGCTGAGATCGGCACCGGGAACAAGCTCGATTTCGCTTCGTTGCTCGACGACCTGATCGTCGCCTCGGAGAAAGGCGAGGAAGAGGGCGCCCGGCCGTCTATCCCGTTCGACTATCTGTCCGTTGCCGATGAACTTCATTCCGGCCGCATCAAGGTTGCCGGTGAGAGCGTCGCCGCCGAATACCGCGAATCCGGCGCCGATCTTGCCGCGGAGTTCGCAGCACTTCTCGACCGGGCGAAACTGACGCTTGCGGGCGAAGAGCATTGGCCCGAGGAAAAGCTGCCGTCGATCGATCCCGAAGCCATTGCCGGCGAGCTCGGCCTCGACCATCCAGCCAAGAATGCCGATTTCGGCCGCATCCGGCGCAATTTCGCTTTCGCCAACCACCCGGACCGGGTCGCGCCGCATCTGCGCCAGCGCGCCATGATCCGCATGCAGGTGGCCAACATGCTGATCGACGAGGCGAAGCGACGGGCCTTGGCTGGGGCACGCCGTTAGCCGCGCAGTTTACGCAAAAAGTCGAAGACTGCGGGCTTGGAGAAACTCCGGCCTGTGCTTTATGCTTGAACTTCCTCCCCGCGCTGTCCGCGCAAAACTCCCGCCGGAGATCCCATGCATAAACGCCGCCTCGGTCGGACCGACCTCCTTGTTTCGCAAATCTGCCTCGGTTCGATGACCTGGGGGCAGCAGAACACCGAAGCGGAGGGCCACGCGCAGATGGACCTGGCGTTCTCGCGCGGGGTGAATTTAATCGACACGGCCGAGCTTTACCCGATCCCGCCCAAGGCCGAGACGCAAGGGCGGACCGAGAAGACCATCGGCAGCTGGATGAAAGCCAATCGCAACCGCGACAAGGTCATCCTTGCCTCGAAAGTGGTCGGCCGCACGGCCAACACCTGGTTCCGCGGCGATCGTCCCTCGAAGCTGGTGCGCGCCGACATCTTCGACGCGGTCGAGAAGTCGCTGGCCAAGCTCGGCACGGACTATATCGACCTCTATCAGATCCACTGGCCGGACCGGGACATTCCCTGGGGCTCGAATCCGACGCGCGTGGGAGCGGTGGCGCGGCGCCCGGATGCGGCAGGCACTCCGGGAGGCGAGACGCCTGTTGCCGAAACGCTCGCCGTCTTCGACGAACTGGTGAAGGCCGGAAAGATCCGCCATCTGGGTCTCTCGAACGAAAGCTCCTGGGGTGTCATGCGCTTCGTCTTCGAGGCCGAAAAGGCCGTGGGTCCGCGCGTCGCCTCGCTGCAGAACGCCTACAACCTCGTCAACCGCACCTTCGAGGTGAACCTTGCCGAGGTCTGCGAACGCGAGGAGATCGGGTTTCTTCCCTATTCGCCGCTGGCGCAGGGCTATCTCACCGGCAAGTACGATCATGGCGCGCGGCCGCAGGGCTCGCGCTCGCAGCTTTTTAACCGCGGCCAGCGCTACGAGACGCCGAATGCGGCGGAAGTGCTGCTTCAATACAACGAGCTGGCGCGCTCCTTCGGCATGGAGCCGGCGCTCTTCGCCAACGCCTATGTGGCGAGCCGGCCCTTCGTGACGGCGAACATCGTCGGTGCGACCACCATCGCGCAGCTCGAGACGGCGCTGTCCTCGGTCGACGTCACCTGGACGGAAGAGATGCAGAAGGCGGTCGACGCCATTCACCAGCGCGTCGGCAATCCGTGTCCTTGATCGGAATCGTTTAAAAAACAAAGGGGTGGAGACGATGGCAGAGTTTCCGATCGAGGCCGTGCGCGGCAGATTTCCGGCGCTTTCGCTGACCGATAAAGGGCGCCGGCGCATCTATCTCGACAATCCCGCCGGCACGCAGGTGCCACTGACGGTAGCGGACGCGGTGTCGCGCTGCCTGCTCTCGACCAACGCCAATCTGGGCGGCATCTTCGAAACAACGGTCGCTGCGCAGCAGGTGGTCGATGGGGCACATGCCGCGATGGCCGATTTCCTCAACGCATCGAGCGTCGAGGAGATCGTCATCGGCGCCAACATGACGACGCTCACCTACCACATGTCGCGCACGCTTGGCCGGACAATGAAGCCGGGCGACGAGATCATCGTCACGCGCATGGACCACGAAGGCAATGTCTCGCCCTGGCTGCAGCTTGCCGAGGATCTCGGCCTGGTCGTTCGCTTCCTGCCGTTCGACGAGCGGAGCTGGCAGGTGGAGGAGGCGGCGCTGAACGCGCTGCTTTCGGACAAGACGCGGCTCGTCGCGCTGAATTATGCCTCGAACCTGACCGGCTCGATCAACCGGGTGAAAGCGCTGACGGCGCTCGCCAGGCAGGCCGGCGCGCTGGTCTACGTCGATGCCGTGCAGTTCGCGCCGCATGGGCTCATCGACGTGCAGGCGCTCGGCTGTGATTTCCTGATCTGCTCGGCCTACAAATTCTTCGGGCCGCATGTGGCCATATTGTGGGGACGGCGTGACGTCATCGACGGCCTCAAGCCCTACAAATGCCGCTGTTCGTCGAACGGGCTGCCGGAGCGGTTCGAACTCGGCACGCCGCAGATCGAGCTGATGGCCGGGCTGACGGCAGCGATCGACTATTTCGCCGATCTAGGCGCTGCCGCCGGCGAGGGCGGATCGCGGCGGCAGCGGATCGCCAAGGCTTTCGACGTTTCGATCGCTTATGAGAATGCGCTGGCCCGGCAACTGATCGAAGGCCTGTCCGATATCGAGGGCCTGATTATCCGCGGTATCACCGATACGGAGCGCCTCGCCGAGCGGGTGCCGACCGTTTCCTTCACGGTCGAGGGCATCGCGCCGGAAACGATCGTGCGGCAGATGAACGCCGAGAATATCTTTCTGTGGTCGGGCCATAATTACGCGTGGGAGATCGTCCACCAGCTCGGCATTCCAGCTGAGCAGGGTGTCGTGCGCATCGGCATTGCCCACTACAACACGGCGGCCGAGATCGAGGAGACGCTGGAGAGCGTGCACCGCGTGATCGCGATGCTGCGGCAGCAGCGCTAGTCTTTCTTGCCGCCGAGGCCGGTCAGGAAAGCGGTGAGGTTGTCGCCCAGCGCATCGCAGAGATAGCCGCCTTCCTGGACGATGACCGTGGGCAGGCCGAGCCCGGCAATCGCTTCGCCCATTCGCGAGAAGCCTGGCGTCGTCACCGAGAGGCCGCCGAATGGATCGCCTTCGAAAGCGTCGAGGCCGAGTGCCACCACAAGCGCTTCCGGCGCGAAGGCGCGGATGCGCTGGAAGGCCGTCGCCAGCGCTTCGAGAAAGGCCGTGTCGCCGGATTTGCGCGGCAGCGGCAGGTTGAGATTGTAGCCGAGGCCGGGGCCTTCGCCGCGCTCGTCGGCATGCCCCCAGAAGAACGGATAGAAGCGCACTGGATCGGCGTGCAGCGAGACGGTCAGCACATCGGGACGGGCGTAGAAGATGCCTTGCGTGCCGTTGCCGTGATGCAGGTCGACATCGAGGATGGCGACGCGGGCGGAACTCTTGCGCAGAACCTGCGCGGCCAAGGCCGAATTGTTGATGAAGCAGAAGCCGCCGGCGACATCGGCGAAAGCGTGGTGTCCAGGCGGACGGCAGAGCGCATAGGCCGACGGCGCGCCGGCCATCACGGCTTGAGCGGCTTCGACCGCGCTCCAGGCGCTCCACAGCGCGCTGTTCCAGGTCTCGGCCGAGATCGGGCAGGCGGTGTCGGCCATATGGTAGCCGGCCTGGCCGACCGCCGAGGCCGGATAGGAGCCGTTGCGAGCGATCGGGTGGATGTTCGGGATCACCTCCGCCGAAGCGCCTTCGATGCGCTGCCAGCGCGTGAAGATGTTTTCGAGGAAGTCGAGATATTCAGGCGTATGCACCGCCGCGACCGGGCCAAGCCCGTGATTTTTCGGGCGTTCGACCGTCAAACCGGCCGATCTTGCGCCGGATAGCAGTCTCTCCACCCGCTCCGGCTTTTCCGGATTGGGCTGCGGCGCGCCGCTCGAAAGGAAAGCCTTGGGATCGTGGCGCTTCTGCTCTTCGGCATAGAAGGCTTTCATCGTCATTCCTCCGGAGCGTCGGCAAAGGCGAAAAAGGCATCGCCGACGATCTTCTGCACCTGTTCGTAACTCGAGCGGCCGATGCCCAGTTTCTCATAGAAGGCCTTGGCGGTCTCGTTGTCGGTATCGACGGAGAGCCTCAGATAAACGCCGCCCGCCGCGCGGCACTCTTTCGCGACGCGCCGCAGCAGTTTCTCGCCGATGCGGCGGCCGCGAAAGCGGTCCTCGACATAAAGATCCTGCACATAGACGCCCGGACGACCCATCCAGGTCGAGAAGATCGGGAAATACAGGCAGAGCCCGGCGAATTCGCCGCCGATCTCGACGATCAGGGTCGAGAAGGCGGGCTTTTCGCCGAAGCCGTAAGTGCGGAGGTCGTCAGCGGTGGATTTGATATCCTGGTTGGCGCCGATATGGGTGCCGAGACGCAGCAGCGCGGCGTAGATTGTTTCGACGTCGTCGATGGTACCGGGACGGAGCAGAATGTCGGTGGCCCGCTGCGGCATCGGTCAGTCCGCATGTCCGGCGGCGCTGGAGCCGATCAACAGATCGTCAAGCTCGCCGATTCTGTCTTCGGAAAAGACACGGATACCGTTTTCCTCGAGCAGCGCGGTGGTCGTGCCTTGGCCAGCCACGCGGGCCCTTGAAAAGCTCCCGTCATAGATAAAACTGCTGCCGCATGATGGGCTGCCGTCCGTCAATACGGCATAGCGGCATCCGGTTTCCCGGGCGAGGTCGAGCGCCAGTTGCCCGGCTTCGCGGTAAAGGCGGGTGACATCGCTGCCGGTTTGCTCGATCACTCTGCCATGGCCCTGCAGGACCGCATGGCCGTCGCGCGCGCCCTGGATTTCCGCCGGCGGACGCGGCGTCGAAAAACCTGCCGCTACCT
>NZ_RZSA01000399.1:0-5539 GCF_003998075.1 Mesorhizobium sp. M2A.F.Ca.ET.037.01.1.1
TAGGATGGATATCGGGCTCGCCGAGCACGATCTTTTCGGCCTCGCGCTTGGTGCGGGCATAGTGATTGACCGGCTCCGGCACGGCCGCATCCTCGGTGAGACCGAGCTGGTCGCGGAAGGCGAAGCAGACGGACGGGCTGGAGATGTGGACGAAACGGCTGACGCCTTGCCGTCTGGCGAATCCGACAAGATTGCGCGTTGCCGTGACATTGGCCGCCTCGAAATCCGCGAGGCGTCCGAAGGGCGAGGAAAGCGCCGCGCAGTGGATGATCCGCTCGACCCTGCCCAGCCTGGGGTCGAGGGCGGCATCGAGCGGCTGCGCCAAATCGTGACGGATGATGCGATGGCCGGCCGCTTCGAGCGCGGCGCAGCGCGTTTCATCGCGGCCGAGCCCGAGCGCCAGCGTGCCGGAAGCGGCCAGCCGCTCGAGCACATGGGAGCCCAGGAAGCCGCTGGCGCCGGTGACGAGGACGGCCATCGCTCAGACCTCCAGCGCCATGCCGCCGAAGGAGACGCCGGCGGAAGTACCGAGGAAGAGCAGCTTCATGCCCGCTGCCACCCGCCCCTCGCGGCGCGCGACGTCGAGCGCGAAGGGCATGGAGGCGGCGATCTGGTTGCCGAAGCGGGCAGAGATGTCGACAAGCTTTTGCGGCGCAAAGCCGGTCTGGCGCGCTATATGCGCAAGCGCGAAGGGGCTTGCCTGATGCGGCACGACGAGATCTACATCGTCGCGACGCCAGCCGGCGCGCTCCAGCAGAGCGTCGACGAACCCGTTGAAATGGCGCGCGGTGAGCCTGAACAGTTCCTTGCCGTCCATGTGGAACAGGCTGTGCGCCGCAAACGCTTCCTGCTCCTTGCGGAAATCGAAGCGTGTGCCGCCCGAACCGATGCCGCAGGCTTCCCAGCCGGAAGGATAAGTGCGCATCAGGCTCGCCGCCACCTTGCCCTCGCCCGGCCCGGCCTTGCGCAGGACCGCCGCCGCAGCGCCGTCGCCGAAGAGCGCGGCGATCTCCGGCGCATCCTGCCACGGCAGCGCGCGCGAGGCGACTTCGGACGAGAACACCAAGGCCGTCTCGCATTGCCCCGCTTCGATCATGCGACCGGCAGTCTCAAAGGCGGTGAGGAAGCCAAGACAGGTGCTGTTAACGTCGAAGGCGGCGGCCGAGCCGTCCGCCAGCCCGAGGCGCTGCATGACCAAAGGCGCGGTCGCCGGCAGCGGCTGGTAAGGCACGCCGCAGCCGCCGATGATGAGATCGACAGCGCCGGGCTTTACGCCGGCATCGGCTAGCGCAACTGTCGCGGCGACGCAGGCAAGATCGATCTGCGATTCGGCATTGCAGACATAGCGCTCGACGACGCCGGTGGCGGTTTCCAGTGCGCCCTCGCTGAGGCTCAATTTCGCTTCCAGCGCGCGCGTTGTCACCCGCTCAGCCGGTACCGCCCTGCCGGTTCCGACGACCTTGATCCGCATTCCCCCCTCGCCGCTTGAGCTTGGCTCTATCTAGCGCAAAAAGCGGTTCGAGGCGACGACCATGACGGCGCCTGAGCGGCCACGTTTGCTCGCCGATCATTCTGCGATAAGTGTGTGATGTTGCAGGGGGGTGAGGTATGGCTAATTCTTTTTCTCGCTTTATTTCTTCTGTCTTTGGGAATTCTGTTTCGAAGCCAAATGCGGACGTGGTCAGAAGCCCATGGCCGGACGGTCTCCAGTATCTGTTTATCGAGCCGTCAAAGAAGGATGTCTGGGAAGCGCTGGACGGCTGGAAGTGGATTGGGCTTGATGGCCTGGAACCCGCCGCAGTCTCCGCATTCGGCGACATTTTCTTCCGAGCTCCCGATGGTTCCGTCAAATTGCTGGACATGATCGGAGGCCGATTGACCCAAGTGTCGGAAACGTGGCCGGAGCTTACAACCCAGTTCAACGATCATGATCGTCGCGACGAGCTGTTGCTGGCTGACTTAGCCGCGGCGGCACGAAAGAAGGGATTGGTCTTGGCGGACGGCGAATGTTACGACTTCGACACGCCACCCGTACTCGGTGGCGAAATGTCCGCCGCGCAAATCAACAAGACCTTCTTCGTGGTGAAGGTGCACATAACCGGCCAAATCCACCGACAAGTAAAAGACCTTCCGCACGGCACGAAAATCAACAAGGTGACGATCGGCGATCGCTGACGGCACTAAGCCTTCCGCTCCCACCGCCGATCCGGCGTCTGCTGCCAGTAGGTCACGGCGTGGCCGGCTTCCTTCATCGTCTTCCAATGGCCGCGCGCGGCTTCGAGCTGTGCCGCGTCATGGCCATCGAACAGGAAGACGGCGCGTTCGTAGCCCGATAGCTCGGGCGGGCTGGCGCCGTCGACCAGGAAGCGGATCTGCGCGGCGTTCTGGTTGCCCTCGCTTGTGGTGAGCAGGATCGGCTGCTCGGCCGGATAGGCCTCGCGGTCGGTGGCGTGCGCCAGGAAGGAATCGTCGCGAAAAGTCCACAGATGCTGGTCGAGCGCGTCGCGCCGCTCTTCCGTGCCGGTCTGCACCACCGCGCGCCAGCCGCGCTCGACGCTGCGCTCGAGCAGGCCGGGCAGCGCCTCCTCGAGCGTCGATTCGGTCAAATGGTAGAACAGGATGTCGGCCATCCCCTACCCTTCGTAGTGATCGCGCACCAGCCTATCGAGCAGCCTGACGCCGAAGCCCGAGCCCCAGGACTGGTTGATCTCGCTCGACGGCGCGCCCATCGCGGTGCCGGCGATGTCGAGATGCGCCCAGGGCGTGTCCTTGACGAAGCGCTGCAGGAACTGCGCCGCGATGATGGCGCCGCCATAGCGGCCGCCGATGTTCTTCATGTCGGCATTCTTGGAATCGATCAGCTTGTCGTATTCGGGGCCGAGCGGCATGCGCCATAGCCGCTCTTGGGACGACTGGCCGGCGCCGAAGAGCCTGCCCGCCAACTCGTCGTTGTTGGAGAACAGGCCGGCATAATGCTGCCCGAGCGCCACCATGATGGCGCCGGTCAGCGTCGCCAGATTGATCATGAATTTCGGCTTGAAGCGGTCGTTGGTGTACCAAAGCGCGTCGGCCAGCACGAGGCGGCCTTCGGCGTCGGTGTTGAGCACCTCGATCGTCTGGCCCGACATCGAGGTGACGATGTCGCCGGGGCGCTGGGCATGGCCGTCGACGGCGTTCTCGACAAGGCCGATGACGCCGACCACATTGGTCTTGGCCTTGCGCGCGGCGAGCGCATGGATCAGCCCGGTGACGGCGGCCGCACCGCCCATGTCGCCCTTCATGTCCTCCATGCCGGAGGCCGGCTTCATCGAATTGCCGCCGGTGTCGAAGGTGACGCCCTTGCCGATGAATGCCAGCGGCGCGTCCTTGGCCTTGCCGCCGCTCCAGCGCATCACCACCAGGCGGGCGCCGCGCGGCGAGCCTTGCGCCACGCCGAGCAGCGAGCCCATGCCGAGCTTCTTCATCTCCTTTTCGGTGAGGATCTCGACATCGACGCCGAGGGCCTCCAGCGCCTTGACGCGCTCGGCGAAGTCGACAGGCCCCAGCGCATTGGCCGGCTCGTTGACGAGGTCGCGCGCCAGCAGCACGCCGTCGACCACCGCTTCCTCGCCGGCAAAGGCCTTCTTCGCGGCAGCCGGATCGGCGCAGTGGATCGTGACCTTGGCGGGCTTCGCCGCCTTCGCGTCGGATTGGCCTTCGTCCTTGTCCTTCCTGGTCTTGTACTTGTCGAAGGCGTAGCTGCGCAGCAGGATGCCGGCGGCGAGGCTCCCCGCCTGGTGGCCATCGGCCTGCAGTTCCGGCAGATCGAGAATGACAGCCACCTCGGTCGCCTTGCGCAGCGAAGCGGCGACAGCGCCGCCGAGCTTCAGCCAGGCATTGTCGTCGAGAGCCGACAGCTTGCCGGCGCCGATCGCCACCAGCCGGTCGACGGACGTTCCTTCCGGCGCCAGCACCTCGGCGGAGCTCGCGAACTTGCCGGAGAAATCGGCGACCGGAAACGCGCGAGCCAGCGCACCGGCGGGATCGCAGGCCTTCGCCGCCTCGCCGAGCCCGCCGCCGTCGCCCGCGAACACGAAGACGCTGCCCTTTTTCGGCACGGCGAATTTGGCGAAAGAAATGGATGGTCTCAACGTCATCAGGTCCTGCTTTCGGGGATGGCCGCAAGGTGCCGGCAAAGGTAATTTTCAGCGAGCAAACGGTTTGGCAAGCGTGCGCGACATTTGGTCGTTTTCAGCCATTTGGCAAGACTTTGGCCGAAATCGCTGCCTATATCAGCGCCACCATAGACAAAGGATTCGCCTCGGCACGACCTTAGATTGCTGCCGCAACCTGCTGTTAACCATCGATGTTTTGCATTTCTTATCCATTGGCGCGGAGACTCCGCCGCGCCGGGGCATGTGGCGTGGGGCGACAAACCGGAGCGAGCCGCCTATGACGCAGTTGTGCGGGCGACGCCGGATCACTACCTTGTCGGCGGGCATGATGCCGTTCGGCAAAATCGAGAAAAGCCTTCATGAAGGTCGTTGAACGCTACATCATGCGCCGCGCGCTGACGATGTTCCTCGCCGCGCTGGTCTGGACGCTGGCGATCGTGTGGACGACGCAGGTGCTGGCCAAGATTGACCTCGTCACCGACAACGGCCAGTCGGCGCTGACCTTTTTCGAGGTCGCGGCACTGATCATTCCCTCGATCATCCCGATCGTGGTGCCGTTCGCCCTGGTGGTGGCGGTGGCGCAGACGCTGAGCGCCATGAACACCGATTCGGAGCTCGCCGTGCTCAGCGCCGCGGGCGCCTCGCGCTGGACCATCGCGCGGCCCGTCCTGCTGCTCGCAATCGCGGCTTGCGCCTTTTCCTTCATCGTCGACAACGCCATCGACCCCTATGCCAGGCAGAAGAACCGCCAGCTGGTGGCGGCTTCGCGCGCCGACCTCGTGTCGCTGATCATCCAGGAAGGCACGTTCCGCAAGATCGACGAGGGCCTTTACCTGCAGGTCGGCGAGCGGCTTCCCGGCAACCGGCTCGGCGGTATCTTCGTCGCCGATTCACGCGAGGAAGGCGCCAGCCTCACCTATTATGCCAAGACCGGCAGCATCGTCGAAAAAGGCGACGAGAAGGTGCTGATGATGAATGACGGCGTCATCAACCGCAAATCGGTCACCGGCGACCTCTCGGTCATCCGCTTCACCTCTTACGCCTTCGACATGTCCGCCTTCCTATCCGCGGCGAACGACATCACGCTTTTGCCCAAGGACCGCACGACGGCATATCTGCTCAACCCGGATCCCAACGACAAGATGTTCCAGCGCGAACCGGGCAGCTACCGCGCGGAGCTCAACCAGCGCTTTGCCGAGTGGTCCTATTCGCTGGTGTTCGCGCTGATCGCGCTGGCCGTCGCGGGCGATGCGCGCTCGCATCGCGAAGCACGCATCAACCCGTTGATCACGGCGATCGCGATTGCGCTTTTCGTGCGATGGCTGGGCTTCTTCGCCGCCGGCAAGGCCGACAGGGTCTCGTACTACATCTACCTGCTCTACGGC
>NZ_RZSA01000039.1:0-13988 GCF_003998075.1 Mesorhizobium sp. M2A.F.Ca.ET.037.01.1.1
GACTCGGTCAGGTAAGGGTGCTGGCCTGTACCTGCCCCAAGAACCAAGCCGTGAACTCCCGCCGATACGTATTTTTCGATCAACTCTTCGAAGAGGCCGTAATCGATCGCACCGGTAGGTTCGAACGGTGTCTGCATTGCAAGATTGATGCCCTTCAGGTCCGCCATTGCCGTTCCTCTTATTGCTAGACTTCCGCGCCTGCCTGCCTGAAACGAAGAGCGGTCACGAACCGGACGCCCATTGATGTGACAAGTCTCGGATAAGTCCTGCTCGGAGCGGCCCGCGTCTTCAGGATATCGATCACAGCCGAAGATTGCCCCGTGGCCAGTTCGGCGACAGCCTTGCCAAAGGCAGCCCCTCGAGCGACGCCGGTTCCATTACAGAAGGCGGCACCATAGACGTCGTGCGCCAACTCGCCGAAGACCATGCCGCCATTTTGCGCGAGCGTAAGCAGACCACCCCAGCTGGCCTCAAAGCCGATTGACGAAAGCCCGGGCCATCGGCGGTCAAATGCTACCTGCTGCTGGGTCCGCGCCCTAAGGACATCTTGTTTGGTTGTTTTGAAATTAGTCGCATACGAGTAAACGTTTCTAAGGAAAAGACGGTTGTCTATAGTACGTCGCACCGTCGTCCCAAAGCTATCGGCCGGAATAAGCCCATATGTTCGCTTGTTGCCCACGTTGGAAAGCTCGCTCTCAGTGAGCTGTCTGGTCATGCTCGCGAACGTGTAGAGTGGTATGGCTCGGTTTTCGAAGAAGCCAAATCTCGTCAGATAACCCGATGCGCAGATGATGACCTTCGAAGCCCTGATTGTTCCAGCAGGCGTCTCGCAGATGTGCTTCGGCGCACCGAACTGGACCGCCACAATGGCGGTGTTTTCATGGATGGTAACGTTCTCGGGGAGGCTGTTTACGGCGTTCTTGAGATACTTCGCAGGCTGGACCAGAATCGTGCCAGGGTGATGCAAAGCTTTGACGTAGTGCTTACTGCCGGTGATCGACTGAATTTCAGGGGCTTCAACCCAGCTGTACTTCTGTCCAAGCTTATCGAGCGCCTCCGAAAAGCGGTGTAGATCGGCAACGCCGTGAGACGTGGCCGCGCTGTGGTATTTCCCCTGCGGGTCCCAATCACAGTCTACCCCATGCTCCTCGACGGCGGTTCGAATGTAGGCGATGCCCTCAAGGTTGACGTACAGCTCTTCCTTGTTTCCCCTAATGTCTTCAACGAAGTCGCGTTTTCGGGGATTGTGCGCGAGATCGATGACGAAGCCCATGCACCGCCCCGATGCATTGTCCCCGATACGTCCGGCGTCGACGAGGATTACCGAAGACTGGGGGTTGAGTTCGGCAAATCGGCGGGCCGCGTGAAGCCCCATCCAGCCGCCGCCAATGACCAGGCAATCGCATGTGACATCGCCTTGCTGCGGCACTAAGGGTAGCTCCGGTCCCGACGTGCGGTACCACCCTGAGACTGTTGGCTCCGGATGCGGTGCTTGGACGACAATACGCTCTCTTGTCTTTGTTTGATTCAAAGAGTTCACTGCCAACTCGCTCGGTGAAGGCGGCCGGTGGGTAGTGCACCGCTCGCTCTGGCTTGTTCCTGTTTCGAATAAACGATGTGTCGTTCGTCTCGTAGACGGAAAATATGCGGTCTGATATAGACCTGCTTCATGTCCAAGCTTCGCAATCTTGTCCCATCGACGCATTCGCTTTTCGTCTTCGAAGCGGCGGCCCGAACGCTGAGTTTCAAGAACGCGGCCAGCGAACTCAACGTGACGCAGCCAAGTATCTCGCATTCGATCAAAATGTTCGAAAAGCATTGCGGGACGGCACTCTTTGTCCGAGACAATCGGGGAGTGCAGCTGACCGAGCCCGGCAGGCAGCTCTACGATGAGGTGCGCAACAGCTTCCGCCGTCTGGAACAGCGGCTTGAGACCATCACTGATCGCGGAACGAAGTACATAACTTTCGCAGCTTCGACATCTCTGGCGGCACATTGGCTCGCGCCTCAACTCTATCATTTCCAGGAAGAGCATCCGGACGTCAGGATCAAGGTGGTCGCCACCGACCGCGATGTCGAGCCAGATCATGAGATCGACGTGACGGTTTGGGTGCGGCCCCGGAATTTTGAAAGGGCCAACAGCTGGTTCGTTTGCGACGAGATCATCTTTCCCGTCTGCTCACCGGCATATCTTCTGTCGCACCCCGCTCCCCAAGCCGTCGAAGATCTGATCCACCATCAACTGATTCATTCGTCCGATGCTTTTCGCAAGCGCCTGGATTGGCCCGAATGGGTCGAGTTGGCAGGCGGCGATGCCAGCGACATCAAGCCCAATATCGTGTTCAATGACTACCAGCTAACGCTTCAAGCGGCTCTGGCTGGTGAAGGAATAGCATTGGGGTGGTCCCTTACCGCCCAGCAGTTGCTCGACAACCGCCTCCTGGTCAAGCCATTGCCAACCCAAATCCAGACCGACAGGGCCTTCTTTCTGTTGGCCAGCGAGGATGCCAGCAAGAACAAGAGATGCAAGATTTTGGTTGACTGGTTTCTCGTCCAGTCTGAAGAACTCCGCCCGTGACCTGAATTGCCCCTCACCCTATCCGCCTCTGGATATAAACTGGATTTAAGACAAGCGAAAGCTTTTGCGCATTCTCAGGACAATTGCCGGCGCCTATCATCAGCGCGAGATTAAGCTAGGGTCCGCCCCTATTGGACGGCCGGGCCACTGATGTTTGACGCGGGATGCGGGTCATTCCGCTGAGGGTGACGCGATGATGGACACTGATATTCCCGCAATCCGGCGCCGCACAGGCCAGTCTTCCGGTTCCCAGATTCACCTGCGGGAATAGTGGCTGGCAGCCTGAAAATCAACTCCCAAGGCTTCGAACCGGAAGCCTGATCGGTGCCCCATCGAGATGGGGCGCCGACCTCCTTTGAATTGAGCATCAGGTGAACCAACATGGCTGACGAAGAGATCATCCTTTCCGAGCTGTCCGACGAGGAACTCGTGCAGCAGATGCACGACGACCTTTATGACGGGCTGAAGGAAGAAATTGAGGAAGGCACGGCCATCCTGCTGGAGCGCGGATGGGCGCCCTACAAGGTGCTCACCGAGGCGCTGGTCGAAGGCATGCGCATCGTCGGCGAGGATTTTCGCGACGGTATCCTGTTTGTTCCGGAAGTGCTGCTGTCGGCCAATGCGATGAAGGCCGGCATGTTCATCCTGCGCCCGCTGCTTATCGCCACCGGCGCGCCAAAGCAGGGCAAGATGGTGATCGGCACCGTCAAGGGCGACATCCACGACATTGGCAAGAACCTCGTCGGCATGATGATGGAAGGCGCCGGCTTCGACGTCATCGACCTCGGCATCAACAATGCGGTCGAGAAGTATATGGCGGCGATTGAAGAGCATAAACCTGATATTGTCGGCATGTCGGCGCTGCTGACCACCACCATGCCCTACATGAAGGTCGTCATCGACACGATGAAGGAAAAGGGCATTCGCGACGACTATGTCGTGCTGGTCGGCGGTGCGCCGCTGAACGAGGAATTCGGCAAGGCCGTCGGCGCCGATGCCTATTGCCGCGACGCGGCGGTGGCTGTCGAGACCGCCAAGGACTTCATGAAGCGCAAGCATAACACCCGTAGTTGAATGGCTGCGGTGCCAACCCTGAAGGCGCCGGTGTCGTTTGCGGCCGCTCGATGTTGATCACCATCAACCAGGATGTATGACCTTATGAATGCGCCATTTTCAACAGGAGATCATTCGCGGATCGTGGGATGGAACCCCAGCCGGCAGGTGATCGACACGCAGGACGTATACCGACTGGTTATCCTGGCACTTCCCGGATTTTCGCTACTCAGCCTTTCGTCATTTGTAGATCCCCTTCGCATCGCGAATTCTGTGTCCGGTCGATCATTCTTCGAGTGGACGATTGCAAGCCTGGATGGCCAGCCGGTTGAATGCGCCAGCGGGTTCGTCCTGTCGGTCGGCAGCGACTTCGCTAGCACCGGCGAATGCGTTCCGGCTGGCAAAGGTACGAACATGGTCATTGTCTGTGCAGGCGAACGGGTCGAAAGGCAGACGTCTGCTGCTCTCAGCAAGATTCTTCGGCTTTGCAAGCGGCATGGTGTTCCAATCACAGCGTTGGGTACGGCGACATGGCTGTTGGCGGACAGCGGGTTGCTGGACGGCACCGCGTGCACAATCCATTGGGACAAGAGAGCCGCTTTCTCTGAAAAATTTGGCCGGCTTCAGGTCACTGACCGGCTATTCGTTCGTGATAGTCACCTCCTCACTTGCGCAGGAGAATTTGCGTCGTTCGACCTCGTTATGGAGCTGATCAGCGAACGCCTCGGCAGAGACATTGCGTTGACCGTCTGCCGACATACGACTGCCGGGTATTGGCGCCCTGCCTCTGATAGACAATGGACCATGAATGGCGGCGAAGCCGGCATCTGCAAGCCGGTCGCCGAAGTGATTCGCATTATGGAGGAGCATATTGAGGACCCGCTGCCCTTACGCGACATCGCAAGATGTGTCGGCCGCTCACAGCGTCAGATTGAACGGCTCTTCCAGCGATCGGTTTCGTTGTCTCCCATGCGCTTTTACCTGCATTTGAGACTTAGCCGCGCGAAGCGTCTCATTGCACAAACAGAGTTGCCGATTATTGAGATCGCGGTCGCCTGTGGTTTCGTGTCGGCCTCACATTTTTCGAAGTGCTTCCGCGAAGCCTTCGGCGCCAACCCCAGTACCTGTCGCGGCTGACCCATACTCGGTGACGCCCCCTTACGAGCCCCGCAAAACCCACGTGCCATCAATTGGCAAGCACCTCGGCAGCCTGGCTTTCGCGCTCAACGCGATCGGGCCGATGCTCCGATGGGAGCCGAGGCGTCGAAGAGCACCGTGCCTGACGTCGACCGAAGAAGCCATCGTCGTCTGCCGCTGGATGACGTCCTGGGCTGTCCGAGAGGACACCATCCAAAGCCCAGCTTAGCGCCTCATCACTGACTCCAGCGCCAGGGCAATCCTGACCTGCCCCAAAACGGCGATAGTCCCAGCGGACGCCTCCTTCGGCCGCAAATCTTCGACCGCATCTGCATTGCCAATGGCAATCGAGCACCGGGCTGATCAACCCGTACCAGCTCATTCCGGACCCACCACATAGCAGGCCACTGGAATTGATAGAGCTGACAACGTAGGAGGCGCGCGGGATTTTCATGAGTTCGCGGGCAGTGCTGTACGCTGGGTCGCAAGTTCACAACCCGACACTTTGTCGGCTTTGTTGTTTGCGGACAGGCTTCGTTGGAGCAATGTTGTGTTGTTGTGCCTCAGCCTGATAGCAGAATTCATCAAAATTGCTTTTCTTCGGGCTTTTGGCCAATTGGCACGAGCTTTGATTCTCACATTTGAGAGTTGGCATCAGGAGCCGAATAGCCGCTTCCGATTATGCCTATCAGAGGAGTTGCCATGAATACCGTCGATCAGCAGACGACACTGGAACAAGTCGCACGACAGCGCATCAGGGACGCCCTCGTACTCGAGGGCGACGCCGATCGCCTAACCCAATTCTATCGGGGATGGGCTGGGGCCTACGATGTGGATGTTGGCTCCGAGGGGTACTACGGCCCGATGATCGTGGCGGAACTAGCGGGCACCGTGCAGGCAGCCTATTTGAGCAGCGAGCGAACTGCCATCACAATCCTGGATGCTGGCTGCGGAACAGGCCTTGTCGGCGTGCAACTGGAACGCCTCGGCTTCGGGCTGATCGATGGGTTCGATCTTTCCAAAGAGATGGCCGAAAAGGCGCGGCAAACCCGAGTCTACCGTCATGTCCAAGACTGTGTCGACCTTAACGGAGTACTCTCTGAGTACGCCGACGCGGGCTATGATATCACGGTTTGCTGCGGTGTCTTTACACTTGGGCACGTTAGACCAGACGGGCTGCGCGAGCTGGCTCGCGTCACGCGCCCGAAAGGATTCATCATCACAAGCATCCGCAAGAGCTACGCCGAGGCCGCATTCTTCGAGGACGAAGCGCGGCGTCTGCAGGATGAGGGCGTTCTTTTACTGGCGCAGTGTCTAAGCAACGGCAGATACGTGGCCGAGGAGCGTGCGGACTATTGGGTCTTTCAAGTGCCCGAGAAGGTCAGCGCGGCAGAGCGACAGGGGTTGTGATCATGCTCTGCCTCGGGAGCGAAACCCTGTTGTGGATGACCTAAAGACGAGTAGGGGTATTTCCAGCACGGTGGCGCGTTTCAGTACTACTTCGCGTCACGATAAATCCAAATGGCCGGCAGCTATGCGTCGGCTTCAATCGGCAAAACAAAGGTGTACTAATGTCCAAAGGTTTAGTAGCCAGACTAGACGATAAGCTGCGCGCAAAACGCGAAAGCTTTGACAAAATACCGGTGGTCGACATCGGACCGCTCCTCAACGGTACGAACAAACAGGTGGTGGCCAGGGAGATACGGTGGGCGCTTTCCAATACTGGATTCATGTATGTGAAGAACCACGGAGTCCCGCAGGATTTCATACAATCGGTGTTTGATGTGAGCCGCAGGTTTTTTAATTTGCCATTGTCGCAGAAGTCGTCACTGCATATTGGCAATTCCGATTCGGCCTTTCGCGGTTACATTGAGCTGTTCGGCGAGAACACCGATCCGGGCAAGACCAAAGACCTCAAGGAGTGCTTCGACTTCGGACCTGAACGTTCGACCTTAGAAGGTCCCTTTTTTGGTCCTAACCAGTGGCCCTCAGGTTGGCCCGAGTTTCGGGAGCTGACATACAGATACCATCAAGAGATGGTGGGCCTATCGAAAAAACTTTTGCAGGGAATTGCGCTCAGTCTGGACCTGGCGGAAAGCTATTTCGAGGACCTCATGCGGAACCCGATCAGCATTCAGCGGCTGCTTCACTACCCGCCGCAGAGTGGTTATATCAGCGAAGACATGATCGGAATCGGCGCCCACACCGACTACGGCAATTTGACCATCCTTGCACAGGACGACGTCGGCGGTCTTCAGGTCATGAACCGAGACGGCGATTGGGTACAAGGCACGCCGATCCACGGTACTTTCATAATCAACGTCGGGGACCTGCTTCAGCGGCTCACCAACGGTGTCTATCTGGCCAACCTACATCGCGTAGTGAATAGCTCAGGGCGTGAGCGATACTCAATCCCCTTCTTTATCGATGCTGATTTCGATGCGATCATTGAGCCATTGGCCTCATGTGTCACTGACAGCAACCCTCTGCGCTACCGGCCGGTGACTTGCGGCGAACACAAACTCGGGCGTTTCGCAGCAAGTTATGCTCATTTGGCCAAAGCATGAGAGAGCGGGCCGCCGCCTACTCGCGTGACAATACACTGCGGGGTCGAAGCGGCCCAGTCGAACTCAGAAAACGCCATAGGTGGGACAGTATTGTCACGCATTAGTCCCTTGACCGCGCCTTTGAAACTCAATGTGCGCGGCATCTGGCGGCAACAGGGGTTTTGCAGCCACTTCCTGCGGTATGCTAACGCTTTCGAGACCTGGACCCCCGGCTGGCGTGTCACGCGCACCATCCGCAGCAGGATAAACTGCTCGCTTGCAGACGCGTTGTCACCACTTCGCCTGCTGGTCTGTCGGATTCGCTACACACGCGTGATAGGCAATCTCTTCGTTAGCCTCAGTCAAATAGCCGAGAGAAATCAAAATCCTCGGCTGCCGGGCGGGTGAATCGGCACGATTTTTGAGTGTTTCCTGGGAGAGACAGTAGGCGCCGCTGACTGGGACCTAAGGCGCAAAACATGGACAAGCCCCCAACTTCGTAAATTACTTGGAACCATCGGGATTTTAGGAGGACGTTCCGAAAACAGCGAAATTCCAAGCGACCTCTGGCGAAAAGTACTCATCCCTCAATCGAGCAGGCGAAAGAAACAGTATGTCTGATACTCACATAAACCAAGATCTGTCTATTTTGACGGATGACGTCGCGTGCGCAAAGCAGCTCAATGCCCGCAACGTAAAAATCCTCAGCACGGGAGGAGAAAGGGGGCGCGGGGTATTCGCTGCTCGCGACTTCCTGCCGGGGGAAATTGTCGTCATCGGGCTAATTGACCGTATGGAAACGGTTCGAACGACAAACTCCTTTCAACTGGACTGGAATGTCCATGCTCTCTTTCATAAGCCGGCT
This sequence comes from Mesorhizobium sp. M2A.F.Ca.ET.037.01.1.1, assembly GCF_003998075.1. NCBI lineage: Bacteria > Pseudomonadati > Pseudomonadota > Alphaproteobacteria > Hyphomicrobiales > Phyllobacteriaceae > Mesorhizobium > Mesorhizobium sp. M2A.F.Ca.ET.037.01.1.1. The sequence goes on from NZ_RZSA01000039.1 coordinate 8,180, forward strand.
GTCATTGTGAATCATTGTTGTGATCCAAACTTAGCGATTGTGCCCAATCGCTTCGGGGCCTACGACTTCGTCGCCATTCAGCATATCTCTTCTGGCGCCGAAGTGACGTGGAACTACGCTACATCGGAATTCGAGTGCATTGGGTATCGGTATGTCTTTGTTCGTCTAGAAATTGCCGAGGCTCAGCCGGAGGCTTCTCCACATTGCCTCGCGATCATCCTCTGCTCGTATCGGGTTTTTACGCACCGTACCTCAAGAAAACCCAAGGCACCTTCCAAGAGAGAGATAGGGTTGCTTAGCCCCAGGGAACGCAACATGCGTCGGATGACCTGCTCGTTGGCAGTGCCGCCCTGACAGTGTTGCGCGCCGCGGTGAGCGTGCGCGGCCTCTGGCCAGTAGCGGACTTCAGATGAACTGCCTTGAACCAACGTGTGCGCACAATCTGTGCAATCCCCTGCGCGTCACCTGTCAATGCCACTCGTCCCCAAAAGTGCCGAAGTAAAATTCCCCAGTTTCGCCGCTCAGGCTGTCCCGGTGGGGGTGTCCATTTTTCGGTGGCCGGCCGCGCGGTCGCGATGGTGAATTTAATGTCGGCAATGTGATGGAGGCTTTTGATCGCAAGTGTTCTGGCATGAGCTCGGCGTGCTGGCGGAGCCGATAACTCGATCCTTCGATCTGGACGACGACCGCATGGTGAAGCAGGCGATCGAGAAGTGCGGTTGCGACGAGGGTCGCCGAAGACCTCGCCCCATTCGGCGAAGCCGCGATTTGAGGTAACAATCATTGCGCCCTTCTCGTAGCGGGCGTTTGCGAGTTGGAAGAACAGATTGCCGCCACCGTGGACGACGGGCAGGTAACCGAAGCGTCGACGCTCGTGCGTGAGGTCGCGCAGCCGACCACGCAGCTGTGTCTCTGGCGGTCGGCCAGACTGGTATCAATCATCTTGCGATCGGCGCCGACGAAGGACAGGCCCGACGCTCCGATAGGCCCATGACGGCCTGCAGATGCGCTACGGATTCGCGCTTGGCGGCGGGTCCTAACTTTTTTCGACAGAAGCTCGCGCACTGCCGAGGCTTCGAGCGTCGGCGAGCAGCTTCTTTAGCTTGGCGTTCTCGTCTTCCAAGGCCTCAGGCGCTTGGCGTCGGAGACGTCCATCCCGCCATACTTGGCCTTCCAGCTATACAGCGTCGCCTCGGAGATCCCGTGCTTGCGGGCAAGATCGCCAGCCTTCGCACCCTCTTCATGCTCGCGCATAACCGCGATGATCTGCTCTTCCGTAAATCGCTTTGTCTTCATCAGTCCGTAATCAAGGACCCTGACTCTAGTCTCAGATGGAGGAAATTCTCAGTGGCAGGTCTGTATTCAGGTGCTGCTGCCCCATCGCAGTCTGGCGCGAGGACTCTAAACGCCCAGACCGACAGCAACTGACAAAATGGCGGATTCGAAACAAACACCTGACAAAAATGTCCGCATCATTACACATGGATGTTTTCAAAGGTAAATTAATGCCGTCAGCGGGCGTTCAGCGCGCTGGCACGGCCTTTGCTGGTTGAAATGCGGCAAAACTGATTGACGGCTGACTGCATCGAAGCCCGCCTGACGATAGAGGCCTCCTTTCAGTCGACTCGGTGCACCGTCTCTCAGGGAACAGCTTGCCATAAAGCCGCGCAGCTTTGGGATGGCGTTGGAGAGCAATATGGTTTTGCAGATGGGGTCGCCGGCTCCTTCGATCAATGTGGAGACTTGGGTGCGCGGCGAGCCCATCGCACATTTCCAGCCCGGCAAAGTATACGTCGTCGAATTTTGGGCAACTGGGAGTGAACCATGTGCGGCGGCGATGCACCATCTGATGCAGATGCAGGAAAGGTTCAAGCACAGTGGGCTCGAGGTCATCGTGGTCGCGGCTCATGAAGGCGCGCTATCGACGGTTGAGGCGCGGGTCAAGCTGGACGCGTGGTTGACCGAAAAGTGCTCGAACCTGAATTTTCCGATCGCGTTCGACCATACGGGCCAAATGAAAAAGCGTTGGATGGAAGCAAGCTTTTCTGGCGAATTTCCGATCTTGTTTGTAATCGATGCAGACGGTCGTATCGCCTATATCGGTCACGCTACTCGACTTAACGAGGTCTTGGCGAGAGTGCTCAACGGCCGCTGGCGCACCAGCGACGCATCGAAAGTCGACTCGAAGCGGATCGCCGAGCGCGAACAAGCGTTGACCAAGTCAATTAATAGGAGATTTTGGGCCGCAGTGAGAAAAGAGGACTGGGAGACGGCACTCTCAGCAGTCGAAGAGGGCAGCGCCTTGATGCCCGACGACATCAACTTCCGCTTGGCTCAGGCGCATGTATTGCTTCACAGAATGCAAGACATGCCGGCCGGGTTGCCTGTCATACGCCAATTGGCTCGCGACGCGATCGAAAGGAACTCCGAGCATTGGCTGCTGGCAACATTAGACCAACTTTTCGGTCCGGCGCACGACCACTCGCACTTTCCGTCTCATGAGCGCTTCGCGCTCGGCAAAGAGTTGGCCGAGCATATCCTGGCACGCAATCCACTCCAAGGCGACGGCCACAAGTTCCGGACTTATCCGGCGGTGGCTCGATACTATCACGAGAGCGGCAACCAAGATCGTGCGATTGAGCTAATCGAGTTCGCACTGAAATCGCTGGACAGTGCGGACCCTATGCTGGACGAGCTGAAACAACACCTTCTACCGAACTTGCTGCAGGCCTTAGCCAACTACAAGGGTGAGGAGGTTTATTACGGCGCCCTCTGTGCGGCTCCGCAAAGCAATGTCCTGAAGGCACGATCGCAGGGCGGGCCGAGGAGAAAGCATAAAAGGGTTTGATAGCAAGAAGGGCTTACGGGCCAATTCGTTCAGGCATATGGGTCCATCGCAGCTGAATTGGCATCAATATACAGGGTGTTACTAAACATGTTCTGAGGATGCCTTTGAAACCCATGAAATCATGGTGGTATGGGACAAAGCCCGGGCACCTAACGAAGAAAGAAGCGTCAGCGCAGATGCTCGCATTTCAGTTCAAATCGACTAAGAGCAACGAATCGCGGCGCCGGACCGGGCTCGTGCGTCGCGCACGGCCATCAGGTTGGGCCTTCGGAGTCAGAGACGCCTATTCATCTTGCGGCCGCTTAATGGTCGCATCGCCGACGGGGTGGAGTAGGCCTTGACCACGCGGGAGAAGGTGTCCGGATTAAACCGGCCTGCGCGTGCGTCTCGCGTCGGCATGCTTGTAACGGTGAATGGCGAAAGGGCAGCCGAATGAAGCGTTTTATGGGGAAGGTCGCCTTAGTGACCGGGGCTAGCCGCGGCATTGGGGCGGCAATCGCCGACAGACTTGCCAGCGACGGGGCCAGAGTATTTGCGGTTCAGCTCGAGGCGACCGGTCATAGAGAAGGGATAGTCGCGGACCTTTGCGACCCCGGCGTTCCGAACATGGTAATTGACCATGTCGTTCGACAGGCTGGCCGCCTCGATATCCTGGTCAACAACGCTGGGTGCATGGTTGAAGCAAGGGTAGATGATACCGGGCTTGACGAGTGGCGACGCACAATGGCGCTGAATCTTGATGCTCCTTTCCTGCTGATCCGTCGCGCCATGCCTCATCTTCGCAGAAGCCGTGGCTCAATCGTCAATGTTGGCTCGATAGAGGGATTGGCCTCTAACCCAGGGCACGCGGCATATTGTGCCTCGAAGGCTGGGCTGCATGGCCTTACACGCGCCGTAGCGGTGGACGGCGGGCAAGACGGGGTGCGCTGCAATGGCGTAGCGCCTGGTTGGATCGATACGGATCTCAATGTCGATTTCGTCGCCGCTTTGCCCGAGAAGGCACTGGAACGGCTTGGTACCATTCATCCGTTGGGCCGAACAGGCCGCGTTGAGGAAGTTGCCGCCATGGTCGCATGGATTGCCTCCGACGAAGCTGCATTCGTCACCGGCCAGATTTTTGTCGTAGACGGTGGCCGAACTGCCAAGTTAAGTCTTCCGTGACGGTTAGTCGTATTTCGAACTGGGGCGGGCCGCTGGAACGCCATCCTCCCGCTGGCACCTGCCTTGTCGCTATCAGCCGCGACGTCGAGAACCGGGTCCGTCTGATGGTAAAGGAATATGGCGCCCAGTTCCGCCGCTCGGCAACGTCAGAGAATGATTGCCTACGGACATCTGCTGGGGCCAATCTCCGAGGCGGCGGTGCATTTAGGGTGAAATTTGCCGTGAACAGGAGAAGGCTCGATGGCAAATCTGGTCCTTCTACGTGGAGACGAGCGCCCCCGCCGCGGCGTGTTCGAGCGAGAGAGCATGCAATGTTCGCATGCCTTGGCGATGTGTTGTTTAGCGGCGCTGAGCTTGCTGCCATGCCTTCACCGCTAGGGCTGAACCAGGCGCGGATGTCCATGTGGGACCCAGCTCTCCTGGACCAGGAGGCATCTCATGCCGGTCTTGGCGGCGACCGCAGCGACCATGCGCGTATGGTTGGACTGCACGCCACCGGTTGTGACGAGCGTATCGGGCATCTGGCGCGATCGCGTCGGGCGGCGTCGTCATGAGCCAGGCGGTGCTGATCGCTGTCGGCATCGATTGGGACGGCCGGCGCCAGATCTTGGCCGTCGAGATGGCTAATCGCGAAAGCCGCTCGGCCTGGAGGGATTTCCTCGTCGCGCTGAAGGCGCGCGGGCTCAGGGGCGTCGAACTGGTCGTGTCCGACGATCATGCCAGCCTGGTGGCGGCGATCGGCGGGGTGATCCCCGAAGCCCGCCTGGCAGCGCTGCTACGTGCCTCAGGAACGCGCTCGATCACCTGCCGAGAAATCGTGGCGATGATTGCCTGCAGGAGTTGCGCTGGCTCTACGACCGCGCGATCTCGCCGAGGCCAAGGCCGATCTCGCCGCATGGCTTGCCAAATGGTCGGGCCGCTATCCGCGACTGACGAGCTGGGGAGAGGAGACCATCGAATGCACGCTGACCTTCTTTTGCCTGCCGCGCCAGCACCACAAGCACCTGAAGTCCACCAACATGCTGGAACGCCTCAACGAGGAAATCCGCCGGCGCACCTATGTCGTGCGCATCTTCCCGAACGCCGAAAGCTGCCTGCGCCTGGTCAGGGCGCTGGCCGTCGAAACCAACGAAAACTGGATGGAGGCCAACCGCTACATCAACATGGATGACCTGCGCGAGCACAAGAAGCTTGCTTTGCGCCAAGCCGCATGACCAGCTCAGAAAGAGCACGCGGCCGAAGTAGCCGGCCTGAAGCAGCAGCGAACAGGCCAGCGTCGTGACGACTGCCACACGGAGAATCCAAAGCGAAGTAAACCATCGACGCATTGCTGCACAGGACCAGCCCCACGAGCCGACAAAAAGATGAAGTGCAACGCCGTTCTCCTGGTTTTCGCCAGATCATGTTGCGAGCTGGTCGGCCGCAACATGCGTCTGGCAGTTCTTGGGGCAGACGCGGCCGCAGGCTCCGCAGCCTATGCAGCGGCCGGCATCTTCGACAACCATGATCATGCGATTGAGCTTGCCGTCGAAATCGTCGTCCTCGTCATCGCAGGGGCCGAGGATTTCACCCGCATCATCAACGCCGTGAAGATGCATCACATCGCGCGAGCAGACCTTGAAACAACGGCAGCAGCCGATGCAGGTCTTGCTATCGATGGAGGTCAGGTACGACGGCATCCAAATGGAGCCGTCACGGGTGGTGAATGTGCGCATCATCCTAAATTCTTCATTGAAGCGAGTTCTCTCTTGGCAACATCCAACTCGGCATAAACGGCTTGGGTTTTCTCGGCGACTTCCT